>JANYBI010000773.1 GCA_025360875.1 Lentisphaerota bacterium | reverse complement strand
GTCTCCCGTACAATCTGGATGCGGCGACCAAAGCGAAAATGGAGCTGAAAAAATATTGATTTTTCTTTTCCAATGCCTTTTCACCAAAAAAAGTAGCCAGCCCTTTTGAGGCTGGCTACGTACTTCACTGAACTCTTACGATTCCTGAGTTCGCCTTGCTTGTGCCGAAGGAGACGTCCTCCTCCTTCTCTATGATCGCAATCCTGAGCCTATAACGCGACAGTTCCCTGGCGATTGCCGCGCCGACAACACCTGCGCCGATGATCAGGATATCAAAATTGTTTTTCATGGCTACATAAGGTACAATCCGTTCCATATAAATACGAACCGGGTCATAATGACATTCCACTTTCCCAGACGTATTTCCCGAGCGATTGAATTATGCGGCGCATACCTTGCTTTCCATCTTCAACCAATTAACTTATGGCCTTTCAAATAAATCCAGGAGAATAAAATAATGAACAGCAGGGTCAAAATCCTTTATAACACTCGCATAGAAAACTTCTACAAAAGAATATCCAATCTCATCCTTGAGGACCATGTTGAGCTCAATGCTGAATTCGGACACAGCGTTGAGCCGGTTCCCTTTTCAAAGAGAACATCTCTCAAATACAGGAAGATCAAGGAAGGTGAATCCTGGGGGAAAACCTGGGAAAGCGCCTGGTTCCATCTGAAAGGGGCGGTTCCGAAATCTTGGAAAGGCAAGGAAGTCGTCGCACAGCTCGACTTCAACGGGGAAGGATTGATTTTCAGGAATGACGGGATGCCGCTTCAGAGTTTGGCAAAAGGTTCGGTATTCCAGGCTGATTTCTGCAAGGATATCCATTATCTGTTCAAGTCTTGCAAGGGCGGGGAAAAGGTGGACCTGTGGATAGAGACCGCCGCCAACAATCTTTTCGGAATCGAGCTCGAGCCGGATCCCAAACCGAAAGATCCGCAGCGTCATGGAAAATATACGGGGATTGTGAACAAGATACGGCTCTGCGCCTTTGACAGGGACACATATGGATTATGGGTTGATTTTGAAGTTCTCAAGTCCCTTTACAGCGTCCTGCCCGAAAAAAGCGTACGGCGGAACAGGATAATGAGGACGTTGAGCGAAGCCATAGACGCGTTCGCCGACAACACTGCGAATTCCGCAAAATGCAGGAAAATACTTGTCAAGGAATTCGACAAGCCTGCATCGTCATCAGATCTGTCCACAGTCGCGGTAGGACACGCCCATATTGACACCGGATGGCTCTGGCCTGTCCGCGAAAGCATCCGCAAGTGCGGCAGGACCTTTGCAAGCCAGATAACTCTCCTGGAGAAATATCCGAACTACGTGTTCGGCGCATCCCAGCCCCAGCATTACGCCTTCACCAAGGAGCATTATCCGAAACTCTACGCCAAGATCAAGGAACATGTCAAAAAGGGCCGCTGGGAATGCCAGGGCGGGATGTGGGTCGAGGCCGACTGCAATATCATAAGCGGCGAATCGATGGTCCGACAGATCATTCACGGCA
This sequence comes from Lentisphaerota bacterium, assembly GCA_025360875.1. GTDB lineage: Bacteria > Verrucomicrobiota > Lentisphaeria > Victivallales > GWF2-50-93 > GWF2-50-93. The sequence goes on along the minus strand of JANYBI010000773.1, from coordinate 809 downwards.
AAAACTTCTTCATGGACGAATTCGGAGTTGATGTAAGGAACGTCTGGATTCCGGATGTGTTCGGATATTCGGCCGCCATGCCCCAGATCATGAAGAAATCCGGAGTGGATTTCTTTCTCACGCAGAAGATGTCGTGGAGCCAGTTCAACGAGTTCCCCCATCACACGTTCATCTGGCGCGGCGTGGACGGTAGCGAGGTATTAACCCATTTCCCTCCGGAAAACACATATAACAGCGGGCTTTCTGCAGGCGGACTTCACAACGCCAGGGACAATTTCAAGGAAAACGACTATCTTGACGAGTTCATGACACTGTTCGGTATCGGCGACGGTGGTGGCGGCCCCAAGGAGGAATACATCGAGCGCGGCCTGAGGGCTGCGGACCTGGAATGCGTGCCCAAGGTGAAATTCGATACTGCTGAAGCCTTTTTCGACAGGCTTGCAAAACGCACCGATGAGCTGCCCAGATGGGTCGGTGAACTCTATCTTGAATATCATCGCGGTACCCTGACAACCCAGGCGCTCACGAAAAAAGGAAACCGCAAACTTGAACAGAAGCTCAGGGACGTGGAATTCATATGTTCGTGTCTACCACTGGAAAAATATCCGGCGAAGGAGCTTGATTTCATATGGAAAAAACCTTCTGAGTCGTCTCATAGACTTTGCGTATGCTTGAGCCCGGCAGGATGTCATGGAACTGGTTCAGAAGAAGTTTCTTCCATATGAAATCAAGCTCCTTCGCCGGATATTTTTCCAGTGGTAGACACGAACATATGAATTCCACGTCCCTGAGCTTCTGTTCAAGTTTGC
>JANYBI010000742.1 GCA_025360875.1 Lentisphaerota bacterium | reverse complement strand
CACCCTTCAGCCAGACCTTGGGATATAGATAGAGCACCAACAGGAGACAGACGCCGACGAGCGGTTGTTTCCCAGCTATCATCAGGATCGAGAAGAATGCACCCGAGATTACCATGAGGACCTGTACTGACAGGAACTGGTTCTCGTCTATGAGCTGATCATAACCGGCCATCAGGAGCTGTTCCTTCACATGCTTCCTGGTCGAGTCGAAAAACGGGGCTTTGACTATTGGCGCTACATTTCCCGCAAATGGCAGCAGCATCTTGAACATGATTGGAATCTGGCGCGAAGTTTCACGCTTTTCTATTTCTAGCTGTTCGAGAAGGTTGAATACAAAAAGTGACATGCAGAATACTCCGACTCCGGAACAGATGCATGCCAGCAATGTCATGAATTGAAGATCCATATTGATTCAGTTCCTTTTATACCTGACCGTCCGCTTCCTGTCATCCCTCTGCATCGTATCTTTGTCACTTCCGCACTTCCTTGTCCGAGACGGACAACACTACATCCGGACACAGATTACGGAACTGCTGTCTTCCCGTTCACATTGCCGGCGAGACGCCGGCGCTCCGTCCTCCTGACACCTGACACCCATTTCCGCACTCCCGAACTTTCGAACTTTCGAACTTTCGAACTCCCGCATTCCTCTTCAAATATCTATATTCGTTATCTTCCTGATCACCAGGAATCCTCCGATGACAAGGCCCACTGCGCCAAGTATGAGGAAGATTCCTGTCATCGAGTTGAAAAATGAGCTCATCATGTCGGGTGCGATGTAGTTCATGATGATCATGAGGAGGAAGGGCATGGCCCCGACGACATATGACTGCAGTCTGCCCTGTGCGGTAAGGGCGCGCAGCTTGCCTGAAATCCTCATCCGTTCGCGGATCATGGAGGCAAGCCTTTCGAAAATAACGGTAAGCTCACCGCCGGTCTGGCGTGCAGTGAGTATTGCTGTCGCGACAAGCTCGAAGTCGTCGCTTTCAAGCCTGCGGACCATGTTCTCCAAGGCCTGCTCAAGAGGTACGCCAAGTCTTATTTCCTGGAGGAGGAGCCGGAATTCTATTGAAATGGGGTTCCTGTTTTCAGATGCTATCACCTCTATCGCCTGGTTGATGCTGAATCCGGCCTTGAGTGCGCTGCTCATGGAATTGAGGGCGTCTTCAAGCTGTTCGTTGAATCTCTGTATCCTGCGTTTCTTGAGGAATTTAAGATAGACTCTGGGAATGGGGAAGGCCGCTACGGCGGCAAGTACCGCTATGAAAGCCGCTTTCGGCCAGGACCAGTTGGTGCTCGAAACACCAAAGATTGCAACCGCCAGGAATGCGGCAAGGCCGCATATGGCAATGGTCAGATCGAAAATCCTGCCAGCAGGCATCTGCAGCAGCACATCGTCGAGCTGTACAGATGTCTCGCGGATATACCTTTCCCTGTAATTGGATGAGACATAGGACATGAACTCCATTATCACAAGTGTAGCGAACATCACCGAGAGACCGGCGCATATGCTTGCAAGAATTTGTCCATATTCGATCATTACCTGTAGTCTCCCCTGCCATCTTTGAACATTGATATGTCAAGATCCAGCTTGGCGCGCTTTATCTCCTCCATGAATGTCGGGATGTTGCCGCATCCGACATGCTTGCCGATGATTTTCCCATCCTGGCTCCATCCTTCATGTTTGAATATGAAGATCTCCTGCATGGTGATGACTTCACCTTCCATCTTCGTGATTTCGCTGATATTTGACACCTTGCGGGTGCCGTCCTTGCTGCGGTCGACCTGGACGACAATGGTTATTGCCGATGCGATCTGTTCCCTTATGGCTCTAAGGGGAAGATCGAATCCCGCCATCAGGACAAGCGTTTCAAGCCTGGCCAGCGCATCACGCGGCGAATTTGAGTGGATCGTTGTCAACGAGCCGTCATGGCCGGTGTTCATCGCCTGGAGCATGTCGAGGGCTTCTCCGCCTCGGCACTCGCCGACGACTATCCTGTCCGGACGCATTCGGAGCGAGTTCCTCACCAGGTCGCGGATTGCGATCTCACCTTTTCCCTCGATGTTGGGAGGACGCGCCTCGAGCCTGACCACGTGCTCCTGTTTCAGCTGAAGTTCCGCGGCATCCTCTATTGTCACGATTCGTTCCCTTGTAGGCAGGAACGAACTGACTACGTTCAGAAGAGTTGTCTTACCGGAGCCAGTACCTCCGGAGATGATGATATTCTTCCTGATCTTCACGCACATGTCAAGGAATTTTGCCATGTCGGAGCTCATTGAGCCGAAGCCTATGAGATCTTGAACCGTATACGGGATCTTGGAAAATTTCCGTATTGTGATCGTCGGGCCGACGAGCGAGAGCGGCGGTATGATTGCGTTTACACGGGAACCGTCCTTCAGGCGTGCGTCCACCATTGGAGAACTCTCATCTATCCTTCTGCCAAGAGGCGATACGATACGTTCGATTGCCGCCATGACCTGGTTGTCGTCCGCAAACGCGGTATCTGTCTTGAAAAGCACACCTCCGCGTTCAACGAAGACCATATTGGGACCGTTGACCATCACTTCGGTTATGTCATTCATGCAGATCAGGTCTTCAAGCGGTCCAAGCCCGATGGCTTCGTGGACAAGTTCCGTCTCTATCTTGTCAAGTGTCACGCCATAGGGCAGGGACACAGTAAGATCGGCAAGTATGTCATGGATGGTCCCCTTGGCCTTATCGGCAAGTTCCTCCTCTGAAGCCCCGGATATCGCCATGCGCTTGAGGTTGAGCCTCTTGAGAAGTTCGCCGTGTGCCTGTTTCTTTATCTCCTGGACAATTGGCCTGGCCTCATCCGGAATTCCTGAGATTTTCAGTACGGGTATCCTGTCCTTGCCATCAGCCGACTTCACTTTATCTGCGGTTTTCGCGATCTCGTTCGCGATCTGTTCCAGTCTCTTTGGATCTGCCAGCACCTTGCTGGTGAGTGAAGGCGCGAAATTCTTTATGGGATCAATTTGCGCTGACGCCCTTTCCTCAATGAATATTTCAACAAGACCAAGTTTGATTGTTGAACCGACCATAGCCTCGACGGGTTCACTATAGATCTGTTTGCCGTCGAGAAAAGTTCCGTTGCTGCTGCCGGCATCTGTAATCTTTATTGAGTTGTCCGTGACTGTCAGCAGCGCGTGTTTCGCAGAAATCTCCGGACGGCTGAACTGGATGTGCGAGGCCGGACTGCTTCCAAGCCTGTAGATTCCAGGCACCAGCTTGGCCTTTGTCTCCGCCTTGTCAGGCTGCTTGATTATGACTGAGAACATCTAATTTTCCTCTCTTTGTATGTGCGGAATTCAGAATTCAGGAGTCAGAATTCAGAATGGAATGCATATAAGATTCCAAAAAATCCTGAAATGTCCTTGTGTTTGTCTTCATCTATTCTGACTCCTGACGACCGAGACACCCACCTTCGAACTCCCGAACTCCCTAAATTCTCACATTGCCGGCGAGACGCCGGCGCTCCGTCCTGACACCCGACACCTGACACCTATTTTCGCACTTTCGCACTTTCGACATCACTTCTTGTTTCCTTTGGAAAACGAACTGCCGCCGAAGATGCGCTTCTCACGCTCATCGCTGTATTTCTGGAGGTTCTCTTCGAGGAATTTGAAGTTCACGCTCTGGCTGTCCTTCACGAATATGGAGTCCTCATAGTTCCTGAGACTCAGCGTAAGCTTCCCTTTCTGGCTCGCGAAAATAAGCATTTCGACTTCCTTGGGATAGAGCTCAAATGTGACGGTGCTGTAGTTTTTTACGGCACCCTTGGCATCAGGTCCCACCGCGTTTGCGGTCTGGGTTCCGGTTGCAAGCACCAGGACGTTCTGGAGGATTGTCATAGTTATCGTATCAAGACTCTTGTCACCTTTCATCTCTGGAAAACGGAATGTCCCGATTATATCGACATGATGGCCGGGCCTTACGAGATTGGTAACCGATGATACAGTGTCAACCGGTATTGAAATCGCCCTGACAGGAACCCCATCCTTCGGCTTTGCTATTAATCCCGCCAATCCTTCGCTCTTTCCGGATTTTTCAGTGCGGATCTGATACCATTTCAGGATTTCACCTTTGATTACGGTAGAGTCGGCCTTCTTGCCGACAATGTCCTGCCTGTCCTTATATTCGATTTCGGGATTGCGCATGGCATCCATCTTGAATCTTTTCGTCTCATATTCCTCGAGATCGCTTAATTCGATGTTTTCACCTTCCGCCTTGGCTACTTTCATCTTGATGAGTTTGACAGTTGTCGCCGCGCCGAGGGCCTTCTCCCTTTCGAGCTTGATCTGGTAATAGGTCAGGATGAATGCGAGGAATCCAAAAAACAAGGCGGCCACCAGCAGAAGCTTCTGTTTCATATGAATCTCCGGATTAATATTAATGATGTAGCACAGGCATCTTGCCTGTGGGCTAAAAAAGTTCCTATGAGATTTAAATAACTCGTATCCGACAGTTAATACGCGCTTAACGCGTTGTTATTATGTTGGATACTATCAGCTTAATATAACTGTATGAAATTCAAAACTCAAGAGCCGTTTGAACAATCGAGTAACGAAGAGCCGAACAAT
>JANYBI010000735.1 GCA_025360875.1 Lentisphaerota bacterium | reverse complement strand
TCATGCTGCTGCAGTTGCCGATGATGTTGCTGGGATGGAACCGTACACCAAGCTCCTGGCGCAGACGTTCATTCTCATTGCGGAGCTGGTCCTTCTCCTCTATCTCATGCTTGAATGTGGCAACTGCATCTGCGAGGATATTAGCTAGGATCTTCAGGAGTCCGAGAACCTTTTCAAGTTTTTCATCCGAAGCGGCCGGATGATCGATTCCCAATGTACCGATCACCTCACCGCTGTGCTTGATCGGCACGCAGACATATGCGGTCTTGGCGGCACGCTTGACCTTTGTCTTGCCGAGAAACGACGGTTCCTTGGAAATGTCGGAGATGATTACCGCCTTTCCGGAAGACGCGACCTTTCCATTGACGCCCTCGCCTATCTTGTACTGCCCGCGCTTCTTCTCATCCTCAGTGAGGCCGGTCGAAGCCTCAATGACCAGAAAGTTGCCGCGGCGCAACGTAAAAGCCCCATGTTCGAAACCCATCTCGTGCTGGAGGATGTCCAACACCTCCCTGAGAAGCGACGAGGCGTTCCTCTGATGCACAAGCGCATGGCTTATCTTGTCGAGAATATTGAGTTCGATGTTTTCGTTCTGCGCATTCATTTATACACCTTTTTTGAAAATGACATTTTTGTCTGCAGCAAGCCGGTAATTCCAATTTTGTAAAATAACACGGCAAATAAATTTTTCCAAAATTTTGGAAAAATTTATAACTGGTTCAGTCCGGTGAGTATCTCATTCACGAGCGGATCGAGACGCTTGCGCTCTTCGGGGGTGAATTCGGTAAAGTAGAAATCCATAGACTTCTTCATGCGTTTCTTGCCTTCTTCGGAGCCCATGTCCTCTTTTATCTTTTCGCGCTGTTCGGGATTCAGCTTTGAAAAACCTTCCTTCACCCTGGCTACCATCTCATCGACCTTCGCCTGTTTCTCGGTATCGTTCAGGTTCTTCATCTTTTCGCGTGCTTCGGTGAGGCGCTGGCGCATGATCTCGGTGATGAGACGCTCGCGCGTTTCCGGTTTCAGCTTGTCGATCAGCTTGCGGAACTCCTTGCGGGACTCCTCGTTGTCGGCATTGCCGCCCGGTTCGGCCGACAGGATGATGTTCTTGACCCTGTTGTATTCCTGCTCCTCGGGATCCGGCCTGATCACCCCGTAAATGACCAGTCCTGCAAGCAGCAGCGAAACTCCCACCAGCAGAGCCATCCTGCGCATCTTCACTTTAGCCAGACTGTTCATGAAATATCCTTGTACTTGCCCATACTATACCCTTATTTTTGGAAAAAGGTTACGAGGCAGGAATAAATTATCCTAACTCCGCTCCGCTTCGCGGCGAATTCCCCCTTGAATAACAAATCACAACGGTATATTAATTATCATGGACCGCAAAATAGAGAAATCACTTTCAGCAAGAGCTGTCGAGCTTGGCAAAAGCGGCAAGGCAGAGGCCGTGCCTGAGCTTGTTGGTCTCGCGAAGTCCTCTTCGTGCAATGTAAGACGCCTGGCCACATCTGCACTCGGTAAGCTTGCAGGAATTGCGAATTCCGCAGACGTCGTGCCTGTTCTATCAGGCCTTTTGCGAGATCCGCATCCTCAGGTGCGCCAATACGCCATCAAGGCGCTGTCATCTTACGGAGCAGATTCCGCAACTGCCCTCCATGACCTGCACGATATCTCTGCAAATCCGTCCGAAAAAGAATACAATCGGGCAGATTCCGTCAGATCAATCGCTATCATCTCCGAGGCGCGGCGAATCAGGGAGGAGCAAGCCAGTCACAAATGCCAGAAATGCAGACTCAGCATCAACTCCGACGAATACGCCAGAAGCATGAAGGCCTTCCAGCGCATCTACTGCGACAAATGCTTCGATGAAGTCTTCTTGAAACGCCGTAATTTCGACACCGAAGTAGAACTGAACAAGACTATCATCGCCAAGGACGGTACGCTTGTACAATCAGATGGCGAAAGGATCATCTCAGATTTCCTGAATTCTTCCTCCATAGAATTCCGATATGATGAACGCATAAGGATAATCGATGGATTTGCAATACGTCCGGATTTCTATCTGCCAGAATTCGACGTATATATCGAATACTGGGGCATGGACACTGCCGACTATAAAATAGGCATGCTGAAAAAACAGAAACTCTACCAGCAGGAAGGAAAAAAGCTCATATCGCTCCATTTCAGCGAAAAAAGCCGCCTTGCCGAAACACTGGGAAAAAAGCTCAGGCGATATATGGTTGCGGATTAATACTCCACCCATTTTCACTCCCTCGGTAGTTTTTCCTTATTCCTTATATATATTTTCCGCCAGACTAATTCTGGCGGAAAATATATGTTCAAGGACATCATCATAAAAGGTGCACGGCAGCACAATCTCAAGGGAATAAACGTCACCATCCCCAGACACAAGCTTGTCGTCATAACCGGACTGAGCGGTTCGGGAAAATCATCCCTCGCGTTCGATACGCTATACGCCGAAGGACAGCGACGCTATGTGGAAAGCCTGTCATCGTATGCCAGACAATTCCTGGACCAGATGCAGAAACCCGACGTCGAACACATCGAAGGACTTTCTCCAGCTATCGCGATCGAACAGCGTACCGCCGGAAGCAATCCGCGCTCCACCGTGGCCACGACCACCGAGATCTACGATTATCTGCGCCTGCTATATGCCCATGTCGGCAAACCGCACTGTCCAAAATGCGGAGTCGCGATCAAAGGACAGAGCGCCGAAGCTATCTGCGAGAAGATCCTCTCAATGCCACCGAACAGGAAAATGATGATCCTCGCGCCATACGTCGCCGGAAGAAAGGGCGAACAGAAGGACATCCTCGACAAGCTCAAACGCGACGGATTCGTCAGGGCCCGTATCGATGGCGAGATCTATGAACTAGACGGCAAACTTCCGAAACTAGAGAAAAATATCCGCCACAGCATCGAAGCCATAGTCGACAGGCTCGTCACCGGAAAAACAGAATCATCTCGCCTGACCGACTCCGTCGAACTGGCGCTGCGCTGCGGTGAGGGAATAATCACGGTCCTATTGGAAAATCCCGACGACAAAAAAGGCAAATGGATCGAGGAACAGATCAGCGAACAGCTGGCATGTGTCAAATGCGGTATTAGCTTCGGACAGCTCGCGCCTCGCAACTTCTCGTTCAACAGTCCATACGGCGCATGCCCGACATGCAACGGTCTCGGCACACAGCTAATCTTCGACCCGGTAATGGTGATACCCGATCCGGGCAGGACAATCAAGCAGGGTGCAATTCCCCCGTGGCGCAGGGGACCTCGCCGTCTCATGATCTATTACAATCATCTCCTCAGATGCATCGCCGCACACTTCAAAATAGAGGACATGGTGACAATACCGTTCAAGGATATTCCGCAGAATGTCAGGGATGTCCTTCTCAACGGCAGCGGAAACGACATAATAAAATTCGACTACTGGCGTTCGGGGAAAACGCACAAGCTCGAAAAGCCTTTTGAAGGAATCCTCAAGAACCTCCAGCGCCGGTTCATCGAGACCGAAAGCGAGGACGTCAGGGAACGCCTGAAGAAATACATGGCGCGCAGATGCTGTCCGGAATGCAAAGGCAACCGCCTGCGCCCTGAAAGCCTCGCAGTGGAAGTCGGCAATATCGGGATCCACAAATATAATGAACTCACCGTCGCAGATGCCGATATATTCTTCGAAAAGCTCAAGCTAAACGACGAGGAAAAGACCATCGC
>JANYBI010000692.1 GCA_025360875.1 Lentisphaerota bacterium | reverse complement strand
TGCTGTAAATATAAGGAAGAGCGAGGAGATGGAATGGCTGATTGAAGACAGGAATCAATTCATTCTAAAAAGAGTAAAGACCGCTAAGTCATTCTCATCCAAAAGGAAATAGGAATTAACTTGACGCGTATGCCCGCAGGGCGGCGACATTGAAGAGATCTGCTGAAATGCAAGCTGATTATCCACCGAAGCAATAGTACCAGGAAAGACTGCTTAGAATACATATCCCGCGCCAAACTCAGCTTTTGCCTCGGCCAGTATTGCATCGGCCTTCTCCATGTAATCGCCGAAGGGGCACAGTTGGATTGCCTGGCGCAGCAGAGCACGGTCTCCCTGCACAACAGCCCGGGCGGACATGTCGAAAGTGACCTGGTGGCGGCGCACCACCTCGGCGATAGATTCCGGCAACGGAGCCGATGTCAGAGGAGCGATACCTCGCTCATCAATGAAGCATTCCAGATCGGGCACCGTCCAATCCGGAAGATTCGGTACTGCGCCCAGATTCATAATGTTGATGGAAAAGTGCTGCATGCGCGGATCTCCTGCCAGCGCATCCAGCCAGGAGAAAGGTACTTCGCGGACTGCCGGAGGTATCCATTCGCTGTTCTTGCCCGAGGTATAGTCCTTAAGCAGCTGCACAAAATCCTTTCCGAACTGCGCCGGTTTTGGCGGAGCATCCGGTCCGGGTGCAACCCATTCGCCATGTATGGTCGGGAAAATATCGGACGCGTGGCCGCCAGGGCAGATGTATCCCAGCGCATGGTAGATCTTGATCTCCATCGAAGATTTTCCCCACATCCCCAGATCGAAATATTTCGACTCCGATACTTTCTTGTGCAGAATTGCAGAGGCGTCAAGGCCATCGATCCAGATCTTTGTGATAAATGTGCAATGGTTGGTCCCGCCGATCTTGAAGGTAAGCCGTTCCTGCGCCACGCCGAGGAAACCGGCAAGATCACGGCGCAGCCATTCCAGCGCGCCACAGAATCCAAGCACGCGCCGCGGGTGCAGTCCCGCCTTCACCGCCACCATTCCCATTGCCGGCAACGGATTCGAGCAGTTGATCAGGTATGCATGCGGACAAAACTTAAGCATCTTCTCGACAAGTGCGATCATTGGCGGCGCCTGTACGGCAACGTAGAGACAGGCTCCGGGACCGGCGGTGTAGCTGTTCTGGTGGGATCCAAACTTGCGTGCCAGCGCATCCAGTTTATCTTCGGTATTGTGTCCGCCATTGCGGTAACAGGTGACTACCACGTCCGCGCCTGGCAATGCATCGTCCAGACGCTCCGCCGCACGGATTTTCATGTGGCAGTAGGGATAGGCACGTGCTACCATCCGCGTGCAAAGGTCGGCGATCTCCTGCGCCTTATCGTGGAATACGTCGTAGAGCACGACTTCAACATGCTGCAGACTGCTGCAGTTCGCCATGATTGCGATATTCGCAGGGGTCCAGAGCGGACTTGCTCCGCCTACAACGACTATGCGTCCGTATTGCCTGACTGCCATGGGATTACTCCTTCATATTTTATCGAGTTGAAATAAACATGCCTTGCGGCATTGATTACAAACTAATTGCAAAGACAATTGAATATTTGTTCGTAGTTACTTGTCGTCTCATAATAGTCTCGATGCTTTTCATCTTCAACGGAGCGCGGGTTTTCCAACCCGCGGTACTCTTTTCATGGCGGGTAAGAAAACCCGCCCTCCGTTATCTTGGAACTCCATTCTATTTCGAGACTATTAGTAAGCCCGCAAGGGCTGTTCTTACTCCTCGATGTTGTTCTAAAGCTGCAACTACAATATCCCGTTTCTGCGGGATGGCAATGAACTGTCACCTTGAATCCGTTTTCAGAAAACCTTCCGGACCGAAAGCTGCGAGCGCGAAGCGGTCAGCCATGATGTGCTGGGCTTCCGCGTTAGGATGAATGGCGGCAGGCAGATCGAGCATGTGTGCGTCGGCAGGACCGAAAATCTTCAGGCCGTCCAGGTAGGATATTTTCCGGTCGCCGAATTTTTGCATCCGTTCAACAATCTCCTGGTCGAGCTGTCTCATGCGCTGGAGTGTAATGCCGACGACGTTGGGAGCAGTCTCGCCGTTGGGAAAGCAGATCGGCGAAACGACAAGTATCGGGACGTCCGGCTGGCGGTCGCGGATGGCCAGGATCATGTTCAGCGCCGCGGAGACAAAGCCGCGTTCGTTGTATGTGCCGACAAGGGTGTTGACCGCCAGCTTCAGACTGATGCGGTCGGCGGGAATTTCGGCCATAGTGCGGACTGCGCAGGCGTCCATCATGCCGTTGCTGCCAAAACCCATGTTGTAAAGGTTCAGTCCAAGTTTACGGGCAACCAGCACGGACCAGGTGGTAGATGGTCCGTCGGAATCGCCGCAGTGGGTGATCGAACTTCCGTAGGTGATCCAGACGAGCGCTTTCTCAGTGACAGGAAGCAGTTCAGCCTTGTCATCCAGATCGAGGTGGAAGAGGCGCAGCGGCGCGGTCTGTGGCAAAAATATGTCTATCCTTTTGAGACCCGTTCCCAGCTTGTCGGCGGCCGCTTCCTGGGTTCCCAGCGGTTCCAGCGTGGTGTTGAGCACGCGCTTGTTATCAGCCAGGATATCCAGCCGTGCGGACACGACTCCGGTCAGACCGCTTTGAAGTGTTTCAAGTCCGATGGACACGCGGGCGGATGTGGTCCGGAACGACAGCCTTACGCCGCTTGCCATGGCGCATCCGTCGGCCAGATCGGCCGGCATCAGAGGATGGTATTTGCGGAGAATGCGGAATACGCGCGTGCCTTCCGGGGCATACGCGACATCAGGCGCGCCCAGAAATCTGATCGCATTGTGCGGTTGTGTCAGCGGAATTCGCATAATTTTTCTCCTGTCATAGTTGAGAAATTTTATCTTGTCTCTTTTGCATTAGCAAACTTGGAGTGCGGCGATTTATCGCCGCACTCCATGTGATTTGCTTTCGCAAATCATGAAATCATATAATTCCGGATCAAAAATTTTTCTGTTCTTAACGATTCTGGCAGCTGCCTGCCGTAATTGATTAACTGAATGGAAATGGTTAGGTCACCTATAGATTTCTTTCCGATGTCCAACTGCGACAACAAACACAATCAGCACGTCGTCCTGGATGGAGTAGAGGATGCGATAATTGCCTTGGCGTAACCGGTACTGCTCAAGGCCGGAAAGCTTCTTGGACTGGGGAGGCCGGGGATTGTCGGACAATGATCCTATCGCCGCTACAATTCTTTGAAGGTCTTTTCTGGGTATTGACTCGAAATCCTTTTGTACGCTTTTCTTGAGCTCGATTCTATATTTTTCCATTTAGCTTCAGCTCCTTTAAGGCGGATTCAAACGAAACAGTGGGTTCTTTCGCCCGCTTCTTGAAGATCTCCAGATCTTCCAGGTCCTCGTGAAGAGCCGTAGATACAGCTTCATTGACCAGTTCTGACACGCTTCGTGAGGTTTCGGCGGATTTCAGCCGAAGCACGCGGTGGAGGGATGTATCGAAATATATTGTTGACCGTTTAACTGCGACGCCCATGATAGTTCTCCTTGTTTACCTTCAAAATAGCGTCATGACGTCATAATGTCAAGTAGTCATTTCTGAACGTCTTAGGCTCTGGCAACTTCATCTTTTAATGTGTTGGATAGTGAATCGTCAACATTTGCATCAGTCTATAGTATAGAATCATCGTTGCGCCGATACCAGCCATAATTCCCGGCAGGCAATGACACTGTATTGGTTTTTTTGCCCAAACTATTGGAATTAAGATCACAAGGGAAAGAATGATTGCGTCAATAAAAGGTATCGAAAGAGAAATCCCGAATCTCCAAAAATAATAAATCATTTCGTTTTCATAACTAGTGGCGCCTGTTGTGCTGAATATAGCAAAGATCAAATTCTGACAGGTTCTTAATGGAGCAATCAAGCAGATAACCTCAACCATTCCAATTGCAGTTTGGTAATTTCTTTTGTATAGGCAGAAAAGACCGATCAGCCACACAGCAATCATTGCAGTAAAAAACAGGAGGTTGACCCAGCCCCCACTAAATAAGTCTACTCTAAAATAATATTTCATCTTTGATTGCCAACTATGATTAGATGTAATTCCTGTTCTCCAGGAAAATACAGTGGTAAGATGTTAAAGTCAAGCTGAAGAATTGTTGGCAGTTTTACTTGAGAATACGCTTTGTCCCGGTGGATCGCGATACATTATCCGCAGTAACGGAAAGCTCCCTCATGAACCGCCGTATGCGGACCCGCATGTACGGTGGTGTGGGGAGTGGGAGCCAACTCCCCCTTACCCGATTCGAAGCCTATTTCATAGCCTCAATCAGCTGCATATCACTTTTGATAATATGATTGACTATGGAAGAAATGTCCTCTTTCCTTTTCTTTGCGATTCCGTTCACGAAGGCAAAGGATTTATCGTCAAGATAAATAGGTATGTTCATCTTAATGTTAGGCCTGTAGAACTTGCCTTTTTCAGCTTTTGAAAAGTCATAATTTGATTTCATGTGTTAGTCTCCATATTGCCTTATTTCTGATTTATTTGCTTTCCGTGATGAAAAAATACGGATAACGCATTTCCCCGAATTAATTTCCTTAAAAGTATGGTTGACAATAAGTAACTTTCCCGAAGATGATAGTCCAAATGTAATCCATCTTTCCTCATCTTTGCTGTGACTGTCGTCAAACAATGTCAACGCATTCGGATCTCTGAAAATACTTGCCGCATCTTCAAATGAAACATCATGCTTTTGCAAATTTATTTTTGATTTATCGGTATCCCATTCAAATGAATAAATCATGCGTTTGTTTCCTGTGTGAATTTCAACTCAGCCTAATATATTCCCATAGGCGCCATTGGCAAGCCATCGTATTTCGAACGATTAGATGTAATCCCTGTTCTGCAGGACATTCAGCGGCAGCCCGGTCCGGTCGTTCCGATTGTGTCGGACTGCCAGTTGTCGGTGCGGAAAGGTACTGCAGGAAGTCCCGCCGAGTTATAGAGGTTTCCGGACGGGATGCTCGCCCAGGCGTATCGGGCGGCCACTGGTTTCGGCACAAGCCCGTCGGCGGCCGTCAGCAGGACGGTGTTGTCCTTGATGACAGCTTTCGCGATATGGAAGACCTTGTCTTCGCCGGCGACGGCAAAACTTTTCAGTTCGCCACCTTTCGCGGCAAGCCCTTCGGTATGGGTGAAAAATATCCTGAGACTGCCGTCCTGGGCTTCCATTTTGTCAAACACCGGTCCCTGGCATTCGGTCTTCACGCCGTAGTCGTTTGCCAGGGCGAGCAGGGCCAGGCGGTGTCCGACATCGGCCTTGTTCCTCGGATGGATGTCGTTTGCGTCTCCGATGTCGTACGCCATGGCGACGCCGGTATGCGGCAGGGAGAGTCCTGAGTTCTGGGCCTCGCGGATTTCCGCCCAGGAGAACTTCTCGACGGCCAGTTCCTGGTGTCCCATGTATCCGGCAAGCGACACGAAATAGAACGGGAAATCTTGTCCTGAGCCTGTCGAAGGGTCGCCCTGTCCCCAGGCGTCGCGCCAGTTCCTGATCATTGCCGGGAACATCACCTTGTATAGTTCCGGTTCTTCGGCGTTGTTTTCGCCCTGGTACCAGATGGCGCCCTTTATGCCATAGGGCTGGAGAGGCGCAATAAGCGCGTCGTAGAGGCCGCCGCCGAAACCTGTCGCCGTCATGCCCTGCGGCTTGGCTTTCAAGTCGACCTGCGAACCGCGGCGCATAAGCCATTCGCCGGCGAGCGGAAGCGGCGGGACCGACGTGTCGTCCGCAAGCGAGAGAGACATTTCCTCAGGTTTCCCGAAGACACCACCTATGCCGTAGACGTTCATGACCATCAGGACGATGCGGAGCTTCTTATCTTTGACCTGTTCCGCCGGTATTTTATAGTGGCGCGGGACTTTCCAGAAATCCTTGCAGGAATCGTACCAGGTGCGGGCCAGCTCCTGTCCGTTCAGATATGTGATATCGACATCGTCTATCCCGGGAAGGTTCAATATGAGCTGTTTGCCGGTCCAGCCAGCGGGGATTTCAAGATCCCGCAGGAACCACACGCAGGCCAGATCGCTCAGTCCTTCTTCGGGCTTGACCATCGGCAGCTTTGTCCTGTCCCATTTGTCCAGCAGCGTATCCATGGAGAACCATTTCTCCCGCATTCCGACATCGGCCGCGGCACATGCCAGCCGCCAGACCTTCATGCCCTCTTCGAACCGTTTGGAATCTTCGGCGCAGAATTTTTCGAAGGCCTTGGGATCCTCCTTCTGAAGTTTGCGGTTCGCATCGCATCTGTCGGAAATCTCCTTCAGCTCGGGAATGGCGCGGAGAGCTTTTTCGGAGGTCCAGGCCTGGACGGGAGTGCCGCCGACACTGGCGTTTATCATGCCGACAGGCACACCGAGACGTTCGCCCACTTCCTTCGCGAAGAAATATCCGATCGCGGAAAAGTCTGCGGCCGTCTTCGGCGAACTTGGCACCCAGTTTTTTCCGTTACAGAAGCGCAGCCTGGGATTTTCCGCAAGCGGCAGTTCTGTGGCGGCGTTCGATGCGTCCTTCAGCGTGAACTGCATGTTGCTCTGGCCGGAACAGACCCAGACTTCGCCGACCAGCAGTCCTTTGATTGTCAATGATTTTGGTTCCGCCTTTGAATCAGGCGATGAGACGACCATGTCGGACGGATCGGCGCTGGCGTCCATGGAATCGAGTTTCACGGTCCATTTGCCGTCCGCGCCAGCCTTGGCAGTCTTCGACTGGCCTTTGAAGGAGACAGTCACGTCAATGTTGGGCTCGGCCTGTCCCCAGACAGGCACCTGCATTCCCCGCTGGAGAACGGTGTTGTCTGAAAAGGGTGGAGACAGTTTCAGTTCCGCAAAAAGATTGAACGCAACGAACATTCCAAGCGCGAAACACGCCGGACGCAAGACATGTTTGATTTTCATTTTAATCCTATTTAATGTTACCTTGAATCAAGCTTGTCATAAATAAACTATAATTCGGGGCTGTTTTCCAATACAGACCTGTTTTTCTCTATCGTTATCGTAATCGGAATTTGAATCCAGTCTATTACAAATATCCTCCTCAGGAGACTATCGGACTTAGAAATGAGTTCAAATATAGGTGATTTGGCTCGTAGTAGCGCATGTTTGCGCGTTCTTTGGTGTTTTCA
>JANYBI010000674.1 GCA_025360875.1 Lentisphaerota bacterium | reverse complement strand
TCCTAAACCTGCCAATCCCTTCATGCAATGGTTTTCCGCAGCTGAAGCAATTTTCAAATTCCACAATACCCTTATTGTTTTCCATTTTAATTTCCATATATTCTTGAGAGTTCCGGGGAATCATGGAATTCCTGCACGGCTTTTTGCATGCAGATATTCGCCATGGAGGTCGCCGTAGAGATAGTTGCGGTCGAATTTATAGTCCTCAGGGTTGCTGACATTATCACCTTGGCCGGCACCGGCATTGGCAGGTTGAAAACCGTGAGGTTCCATGACTAGTGTCCATGACAAGGGGCTTTGGCATAAATAAAACAGGGATGGGCATCCGAGAAAAGCGATCTGCGCCAAACTGAAGCCTGCAATAGTAGGACTGCCATTGTATCGGATACCCCAGTCGACTCCTACATCATGGCGTCCCAGACGGTACATCCCTGAAAGCGCACCATTGTTGGCGACACGGTCACCATATGCGTGAGGACCGTTATAAACATACAGGGAGCCTTTGCCCCACTGATATGACTGTCCGGCGCCCACGAAGTAATACCCGTCAGTCAGGCGATCCGTCGTGCAGAGGTTGGTACCGATAGCCGTCATGACGTTGTCGACTATCTTATATTGCGCATATCCATTTCCGGCAAGACGGGCCCAGGGGCCTTGCGACCCTGAAACTCCGGCAAAAGTCTCGGTTTGGTTTGGAGTATAGGTGCCTCCCCCGCTCGACGCTTCATACCATCCGCCGGCGCATTCATCGTTGCTGTTCCACGAAGCTTCACTGGAGCTGTTTGGCCAGTTTGTCGGATATTCAGAGAAATCGGTAGCATATGTCGCCAGCGCCAGCCCCATCTGCTTCTGGTTGCTCATGCAGCTGATCACCTTGGCCTTTTCCTTGGCCTGGCGAAGCGCGGGAAGAAGCATGGACGCGAGGATTGCGATTATCGCAATCACCACGAGCAGCTCGATTAAGGTAAACCGAGCAGATCTCGCTGTTGAGCGCTTCCGTCTTCGCAAAGAAGCTGCACCGGACACAGTCGCCCTATGGGCTATGCCTTGGCACGCGAGTAATTCAATCAAAGAGAATTGTGATACAGGATGCCTGATGCCACATTCTGACATCTGACTTCTGGCTCCTGTCTTCTGGATTCTTTCATCTTTCATGTCGCCACCTTGCTTTATAACTATATGTCCATTATATAATATTACTGTAGTTAATGCAAGTGAAAAATTAATATTTCATTGAAATTTCCAGGATCGGTTATTGTAGCGGATTAACCTAGATATCGCATTCAAAGGCAAGATTGACCGTGCTGGCGGAACTTACTTTTCTTCCTACCCTGATGTCCTTGAGGAGACCGATTGATTTCCTGAGAAGCTCATGGGAATTGAAACAGATCCTCGTGATGCCGACTTCTGTCTTGGAAACCAACGGGAAATTGGAATAGGCCACAATGTCCAGTTTTTCCGGATCGAAACCGGCCTGCACAGCCCCTGCCATCGCGCCTTCGACAAGGTGATCATCGGCAATTATCAGCGCATCCGGAATTTCCTTCTGGTTCCTGTCGAGGAGGAGTCTGACGATGCATGCTGCAAAATCCTTGCCTTTCTCAGCGAAAAAATACCAGCAGGGACGCGTCGTCATCTTGTGCTTTGCCGCGATATCATTGAAATCATCTACAACTTCCTTATTCATTGCCCCGAGAAACATTACTGCGACCTTCCTGCGTCCTCTTCCGGCGAGAAAACCCATCGCCTTGTCAAAAAATTCCTTGTCGGAAAAGAAAATGCTTGGAATATGCTTCAATACTGGACTGTCGCCCATTTCCGGGGTTGCGAATGCAATCCGGGGCAGACCCTTTTTCATGAGAATCGGAGTTCCAACGAGTTCATAGGGGTGGTCCGCGAACAGGACTCCTGCGATGCAGTTATTCTCTATAGCCCTGCTTAGCTTCCTGTATCCCTCTGTCGAATGGTCCCTGGCGACACCATAGAAAGATTCTATCGAAATGCCGTTGTTGAGCCTATGCTCCGCCTGCCTGACAGCCCTGTCGAGGGATTCATAGTAGTACGACCATTCGCCTCCGAGTCTGCTTGATTTGGGCGTAGCGCGGAATGCAACGGCAAACTTGTTGAGATGCGGGGGATGCTCGACGACCATTGTCCCCCATTTTCTTTTTGCAACGATGAAACCGTCTTCCTTGAGTTCCTTGAAAGCCCCGTTCACGGTTGCCGGTGTCGTCTTGAACCTGCTCTCGATTTCCGTCCTGTAGGGAAGCATTTCGCCGGGTTTGAATTTTCCGCTGATTATCCCGGAACGGAAATAGTCCAATATCTTACTTTTCATTCCGATCATGGCGTCTCCCTTGACTTGGCCGGAGCCGGGACATCAGATGTCCGGACTGCATGAAATCGCGCAAGCAACATCCTAATGTCCATGTTTATTAACTAGTGCCTGACCGAAAACGTAATATTTTCAAAAAGCACAGTACACAATAGCCCGGATTTATCGATATACTCTGTCGTCAACGCTTTCACTTTGGGAAAAAGTTGATAAATCTGATAAAATCATCTTCTAGTAGTAT
>JANYBI010000673.1 GCA_025360875.1 Lentisphaerota bacterium | reverse complement strand
ATGATGCATGATACCGGATATGAGACACCGAATCTTGACTCTTACATTCTGACTCCTGACTTCTGACTCCTGACTTCTCTATCCCTGTCTCCAGCATCCGGCATCCGGCATCTTGTATCATTGCTCTTCTCATTTCAATTTCCTCCGGCAAACCGATTCCCTTGACACCAGTTTCGGCTCTATGCGATATACATTCGAAATACGGCTTTCATCCGTCTGAAGGATGTGCAGAGCGAGCTGCGCCATGGCACGGGGCTGGAGGTCGATGCTGGTCAGGGCGGGCGTCATCGCCTCGGCCCAGGGTGTGTTGCCGATGCTGACGATGCTCAGGTCGCCGGGGACCGCAAGCCCTCTGGCTGCCGCGACGGCCAGTATGTCGCGCGCCTTGAAGTCCTGCTGGCAGACGAAGGCGCTCGGGACGGCGCGCCGGTGTTTCAGGAAACATTCGATCTGCACCTGAAGCTCTTCGCCGCCACCGTAGGTTCCGATGGCGAGTTCGCGCATCGGCAGCCTGGCACGCCTCATGGCTTCCTGATATCCTGCGAAGGCCAGATTTTCATCGAACGGCAGGAAGAATCCAGGAACAGGCGCAGGATCTGAGCCGTAGCCCAGGAATGCAATTTTTTCGTGCCCGCATCCAATCAGATGTTCCGCCGCCATGAAACCTGCACGCCTCATGTCAGGCATCACCTTGGGAAAATCACAGGCCTTGTCCTCCACCGCGGAAAGGTCCAGGACGACCATGGAACACTCCAGCGCCTTGACGTGGGATTCTATCATGCTGATGCAGTCGTGCTGGCAGATGAGGGCGGGTTTTTCGGTATGCGCCTGGAGCCAGGTGCTGAACTCGGGCTCAAAACCGGTTCCACTCGGCTGGTAACAGTTCAGCCGGTGCCCCTGCTTCTGCAGTTCCGCTCCAAGCTCGGCATAGATATCGCTCCATATATGTTCACGGATGTTGCCGACAAAGACAAAGTTGCGCACCGACTCGGCGGCAACCGGTGCCGCTCCGATGAAGGTTCCGCGGCCACGATGGCGCGTCACCAGTCCCGCCTCCTCCAGCAGCGACACAGCCTTGCGCAAGGTCAGGCGGTTGACGGAAAATTCCCCTGCAAGATCATGTTCGGAAGGCAACTTGCCGCTGACGGTAAATTCCCCCCTGGCGATCCTCCGCTGCAGGTTGTCGGCTATCTTCTCGTAGCGATGCTGGGTGACGGCACTCAAGATAACACCTCTCCCGATTGAACAAAACTGTCATCTATATACATTGTATATATACAAGCATGGAAAGTCAACCGTCCTTTCTGATTTTTTCCGAAAATTTCACGGTTGGCGGGAAGCTGCTGCCTTGAGCTTGAGGCAAGTACGGAATCGTTTTCACCACGAAGAGCACGAAGAAAACGAAGAATAATTGCATTTTTTATAATCTCTCTTGTACTACCTTCGATAACTTCGTGCCCTTCGTGGTGAATAATCTAGGATAGGGCTGAGCATACAGGACTCAGAGATTGGTTGCGGCGTAAGCCTGTATTGAATTTGTTTGTAGTAGCGCAATTAATTGCGCGTACTTGAAAAAGAATAACGGCGTACTTGTGCGCCTACGGCGTACAAATTCGCCTACTACAAACAAATGATTTCCCTATCTGCCGGACATGAGCCCCTTGTCGGCCTCGGACGCCTGCATCAGGGAACAGGATTGATTTTAAAAATTATGAGGCTAGATTTAAGGAGGGGGACGAGACATCCTGTCGCCATCCCCCTGTTTTAACCAGCAAATGGGGAAATACCCATAATAAGAAGTTATGGACATAAATAATAAATTCGACTGGAATAAAGCTTGTTTAAAAAGGAACAAGTTAAAGTATTTATCCCGAATTATTAAATCACCATTATTCCCTTTTTTATTATGGAGCGTATTTCTATCCTACACAATTTTCGGAATCTATTTCGATATTCGGGTAAAAGGCAATGTATACTCTGTTTTTTTCATTATATGCCTTATACTTATAATCCTTTATCATGTACTTAACGGGTATTATCAGATTAAATGTCCACATTGCCGAAAAGATATTGGCGAGATAGTAGATAGCAAAGCAAATGACAACGTAGTTTACTGTAATCATTGTGGAAATATTCTAAAGGAACCATAACTAGTGCCTGACCGAAAACGTAATATTTTCAAAAAGCACAGTACACAATAGCCCGGATTTATCGATATACTCTGTCGTCAACGCTTTCACTTTGGGAAAAAGTTGATAAATCTGATAAAATCATCTTCTAGTAGTAT
>JANYBI010000621.1 GCA_025360875.1 Lentisphaerota bacterium | reverse complement strand
CAGTTTCAAATATTCAATGACCATTATGAGGCAATGGTCGCCTTGGCTTGCTCTGTGTACCTCGGAGACGGAAAGGAAGGCATTCCTCGAAGACATGCTCATGTATATCGCTGAATTCACAGTCCCAGAAAGACCTTTAAGTAGAGAACCACGAGCGGTAAAAAGAAGACCCAAACCCTATCAACTTATGACCTCTCCAAGACATGTCTTCATGGAAATCCAACACATCAAGAGGTACAGCAAAACTTGCTTAACTTAGCGCCATTCGGGTCAGCCCCTTTTCATCACAATAGCGGAACCCGAGAAGCGCCATATTTTTCACTTTGTACCTCCAGCTTTTCCAGATTATATTTATACAAGGTGAAATTAAAATACAAAAAGAACAAGACTGTATTTTTGTTAAGCGGATAACTGTTTAATCACTTCTAAAGGAGATTGCCTGTCATGGAAAGCTATGTTGAACATGCGAACATCTCAGTAACGGATGTTGACGAGGCCATTCGCTTCTTCACCACGGCCATGCCCGATTTCCGGATCCGCCACGACACCGGGCCTGTGGACAATCGATGGATCCACCTCGGGACTGACACTACGTACATATCGATCAACCAAATGCCAGATCACGCGGAGGGACGATTCCAGAGGGGTAGTCCCGGCTATAACCACGTCGGATTCGTCGTCGCTGACGCTGACGCTTTGCGTTCCCGCATGCTGGCGGCCGGTTACCAGGAGGGATTCGTCCCAGAACCGCACCCTCACCGCAAGAGAGTCTACTTCATAGACAACAACGGCATGGAATACGAGTTCATTCAGTATTACTCGGACGACTTCGCGAAGAGAAACGACTATGACCTATGACCTGAAAACGCGCTGGCCTCAACAGCGAGACTCTGGGACGCGCCTCGCTGTTGGTCAGATTGATCATTAGAAGCGATATTTAATAACTGCATATTAGGTGCGGACGGAATCATGCCTTGGCATGACGTGGTGCATTGGTGCCATTCCAATGCCGTTAACTTAAGCGCAACATTTATTAGATTGCTTTTTGCTTTACGCATGGAATGCGTTGAATAACATAGCCTATGGTTTCAACCATAAGTATCGAAACCAACTACTGATTCGCCCTGAAGGGGTGAAATATTTTCCGTCCCTACAGGACGTGTCATTATTTTCATATTATTTGCTAGTAATCGTACCCGATAGGGTATAATGTAGAATTTAATCAAGAATATTATACCCGATAGGGTGTATTTTATGATTTGACAAGCTAAATAATCCCGAAAGGGTATAAATATGACATTATCAGGTTTTATAAAAAAACAACGGAAACAGCATCATCTGACTCAGCGTGAATTGGCGGATCGCGCTGGGGTAGGCTTGCGGTTTATCCGGGAAATTGAATCAGGCAAAGCCACGTTGCGCATGGACAAAGTCAATATTGTGCTGGAGCTTTTCGGACACTGCCTGGGGCCGGTTCCGAATCTTCCAGGCCAGGAAGGGAAATAATCATGGCCAGGAAAGCGGAGGTTCGACTTTTCGGGAAAACGGCTGGATTTCTGACAGAGGATGAAACCGGATATACGTTTCAATATTCATCAGAATATTTGAAGACGTCCGATGCAATACCGGTCAGCCGGCTGCTGCCGTTGCAGTCCGAGCCTTTTTCCAATCGCGTGCTTTTCCCTTTTTTCGACGGACTGATTCCTGAAGGCTGGCTGCTAGAGATAGCCGAGAAGAACTGGAAGCTTGATTCGCGCGACCGCATGGGGCTTCTGCTTGCCTGCTGCAAGGATTGCATCGGGGCTGCCGGCATATAATTTCCAATGAGGTGGAATCATGAACCGTTGCCTATGCTGCGGGAAAGACACCACGCCGGAAGAAGGCGGCTACCATGGACGCTGTCTCAAAGCACTTTTTCATTCGGGCAAGACTCCTGTCATGGATTATTCATGGCAGGAACTGAACCGGATGGCGACGCAGATTATCCAACAGCGGATCTCCGTGCCCGGAGTCCAGCCGAAACTTTCCGTCCATTTGGAGAAAGATCACAGATTGCGCGCTGACCGTCTGACACTTGTCGGGCTCGAGGGGGATTATATCCTAAAGCCTCCCAGCACGGAATATCCTTTTCTCCCGGAAGAGGAACACTTCTGCATGACCTTTGCCCGCCTTGTGGGCATAGGGACTGAGGACTTTGGACTGATCACCCTCAAATCCGGGGAGCTCTCCTTCATTGCCCGGCGCATGGATCGCACGAAAGAAGGCCCTCTGCATATGGAAGACTTCTGCCAGCTGACAAACAAATTGACGGAGCAGAAGTATCGAGGTTCCATGGAACAGGTTGGCAAGGCGCTCCGCGAGTTTTCTTCAGCACCGGGACTTGATGCGATACGGTTCTTCGAGCTGGCGCTGTTCTGCTATCTGACCGGCAATTCGGACATGCACCTCAAGAACTTCTCCCTGTTACGCCAGAGGGACTGCAGCTACCACCTTGCTCCGGCATATGACCTTGTGCCGGTACAGATCATCTTGCCAGGGGACAAGGAAGAATTCGCCCTCACGCTCAACGGCAGGAAAACTAAAATCCGCCGTCATGACTTTGAAGTATTCGGGCAGACCATAAAGCTGACCGATACGCAGATACGCAATGCAATTAAGCGTATTGTTTCCAGCGGAGAGAAAAGCCTTTCAGAAGCCCTTGCCCGCTCATTCCTTCCTGTCGATAAACAGAAAGAAATCAGACATCTCTTTGCTGATCGCATGAAAAAACTACTGTCATAAGTGAATTGCCAGATCCGCAAACGGCTTACAGGCATTCCCTGTATTTGCCCGGGGCGGACTTCATGACATTCCGGAAGACCCTGCTGAAATACCTCTGATCCCTGTAGCCGACGGAGAACGAGATCTCCTTTATGGTAAGCCTGGAATGGCGCAGGAGCTCGCATGATTTCCTGATCCTTATCTCCTGGAGATGGACGAGAGGAGTTGATCCGAGCGTCTTCTTGAAAGTCCTTATCAGATGCTGGGGCGTCACCCGCAGCTCCCTCGCGATATCGGAAACGCCATTGAAAATATTAATTTGCCATTACCTTATTATTATTGAATACCGTAATTGAAATGTTATTATTTTAAGAATACAAAAAGGAGACCTTACATGCAATGCCCTAAAGAAGCTGTGGATAATATCCTGAGAAAGAAGAAAGCTGATTTTGTCCCCCTGTTCGACAGTCCGTGGGGCGATGCCATGACCAAATGGGGCGAGGAATATTCCAGGAAAAATGGCGGCAAGGCCCTCAGCTTGGATGACCACTTCAAGTTTGACATGGTCTCATGTGGCGGCTGGTTCCAGTGGCAGGCCAAAAAGGACAAGGAGGAGATCCTCGAACAGACTGATGACTGGAAAATCGTCAGGAGCGGCAATGGCGCCGTCCTGAAGTGGTGGAAGACGCGCTCGGGCACTCCGGAACATATCGACTTCCATATGAATTCTAGAAAAATATGGGAAGATGAATACAGGCCTCATCTGCTTTCCCTGGACAAGGAGAGGGTAGATGCGAAATCCGCAAAGGAGAATCTGAAGTCCACAAGATCGCAGAAGAGATTCGCTTTCTTTGGAAATATGTTCATATGGGAAACTATCAGGCATTCGCTGGGAGATGAAAACATGCTGGTCACGCTGATAGAGGATCCCGAGTGGGTAAAAGATTTCAACAGGGTGTATACCGATTTCTGGAAAGCTCATTATAAATATCTGTTCGAAGAGGCGGGATTGCCTGACGGAATCTGGGTCTATGAGGATCTCGGATACAGGGAAAAGCTTTTCTGCAGTCCGGATATCCTTGAAGAGCTGTTTTTCCCGTACTATACCGAACTTGTGTCCTTCTTCCATTCATATGATCTTCCGGTCGTCTTCCATTCCTGCGGATACCAGGCGCCGATGATCCCTCTGGCCATAAAGGCAGGCTTCGACGCGCTGAATCCCATGGAGGTCAAGGCCGGAAACAACATATTCGAATATGCGGAGAAATACGGGGACAGGTTAGCGTTCGTAGGAGGTTTTGACGCAAGGATCCTCGAGTCCGGCGACAAGCCTCTCATCAAGAAAGCGGTTTCCAGTTTCATGAATGGAATGAAGGAAAGGAATGCGAGATTCATATTCGGTTCAGACCATTCGCTCTCAACGGATGTCAGGTTCAAGGATTTCAAGTACGCGCTTGAGGTCTATGAGAGCCTGAAGAACTATTGATGAAAAAGGAACTTTAAGCCGGGTATTTTTCCTCATAAGTAGGGCGGTTTTTAAACCGCCAACCAAACGTCGGGTTAAAACCCGACATACTTTCAAGGATAAACAGCCTAATTTTATCCAGATTGCCGGTTACGATAAAAGGGATTTTCAATCTGCGCAAGGAATCATAGGCTCCCCGCCTTTTCCGCATATTCACGGAAAAGCCTGAGATAGATCCTGTAGTTCTCAAGGGAAACTCCGGGCGGCGTCTGGTGGTCGCATGATATGATGAATCCGCCTTTTGCGGCGACCGGGACAAGACGTTCGAATTCCGCCCGCATGGCGGCCTCGCCCTTGTGCATCACCATCTTGTCATAGGCGCCAATGTAGATCTGGCGGGGATGATCTTTCCTGAGCTTCGCAATATCGACTCCCGCCTGTCTCTCGAGCGGAAGAATTCCCTCGATGCCCGCTTCCTCAAACCATGCAGCGGGTTCGCTGATGTCGCCGTCGGAATCTATGATCACCCTGATCCCCCTCTCCTTCAGCTTCGGAATGACCATCTGGTAATACGGCTTCATGAACTCATCGAAGAGCTCCTTGGAAAGCATCGAGCCGTTGTTGTAGCTCATGTCCTCGCCGAAGGTCATGAAATCAGGCGTCGTGTATTGGCAGATCTTGTCTATTATTTTCAACTGGTGGTCAACAAGGTCCCTGTTTATCCGGTGCATGAGATCCGGGTGGTCGTAAAACGCGTAAAGATGCTCCTCGATTCCGAACAGGGTCCTCGGGAACCAGAAGAATCCATCGACCGTAAACCATGTCACGCAGTCGCCTTTCTTATGTTCAGGCGCCCATTTCTCCCAGGACTGGGTGTCAATGCAGTTCTCCGGATAAAGATATTTCTTCAGTGCGTCGTAGTCGGATTCGCTTTTTATAAAGCCGGCACCATGATGCGCAGGCTGCGGGAAATCATGGGTCCTCGCGCTTCCCCAGTTCTGGTAATACACGTCCATGCCGAAATGCCTGTAGAGATCATATCTGTCGAGATTTGAAGGGAGACCCTCGCCTATCCACCGTTCAATGGTCTTATCCCACCAGCAGGCCCATTCTATGATGGGAAGCCGGTCGAATTTCCCGAAGTTCATAACAGCATGGAATCTCTCTCTTATGGTCATCTGTTCCTTCATATATGCCTCCTGTGGATGATTTCCTTCTTTTGAGCTAATATATTGCTATCATATCGTATTAATTGGACTATATTGACCATTATAGTGGTTTAAAACGGATATCGCCCCATGAAAACCAGGTCCATTAAAAATCTTCCGGTCCTCAATATCAGGCGCAAGCCGTCCGCCATATCGCAGATGCTGGGCAGCCTCGGGTTCGCCGTCGAATATTTTCCCGGCTACTTCAACAGGAAACTCAATCTGCACAGCATCAACATGGTGCTGATCAGTTTCATTTTGAACGGGAAAGGGAAACATTATCTCGGCGACAGCGTCTATGATGAGAAGCCCGGATATCTGAGCATCACGCATTACGGTCAATATCACGACATATTGACCGGACACGGCGTCATGGACGTCATGAATGTCTATCTTGATCTTGAAAACCATCCTTTGCCGCCACTGCCACCGGAGCTCCAGCCAATACTGCCGGAAATCCTTCCAATGCATCCCTGTCTCCAGCACAAGCTGAACCGCATGACCCGCCTCTTCATCAAGGATCACATGTCCGTCGCCAGGAATCTTTTCGCCATTGACGCCGAGATCAAGGCAGGAAAAAAAGGATATCGGGCGGCGGTCAGCCACTATTTCACCCTTTTCCTCATTGACTGCTGCAGGAATGCGATTGAAAACGGAATCCTGCCGGACTCGGCGATAACACGGCCCGGCGATTCAGGAATAGAGTCGGTAAGGAAGTTCATTGATGCGAATTTCGCAAGACCGCATACGCTGGAGTCGCTTGCGAATTTCGCAAAGCTGAGTCCTGAGTATCTGTGCAGGGCTTTCAGGAAACACACTGGCAAGACAGTATTCGGCTATCTCATACAGAGGAGGATCCAGGACGCGATGCTGCGCCTGAGGTTCGGAGATGAGAAGATATCCTCAATAGCCGTCGAATGCGGATTCAACGACTTCTCCTATTTCAACAGGAAATTCAGGGAGCTCGCAGGAAAGACTCCGGGACAGTACCGGAAATCGTCATCATAAAATTTCCGTTACGGAAATTTTATATCTTGAATTCCTCGCAGGCTTCCTTCA
>JANYBI010000609.1 GCA_025360875.1 Lentisphaerota bacterium | reverse complement strand
AAGAGAACGAGAAATACAATCTCACCCGGCTCACAAGTCCTGAAGAGTTCTGGATCAAGCATGTGATCGACTGCCTCTACATTGCAAAATTTTTTCCTGAAATCGCATCAAGCCGACTGAAGGTGGCGGATATCGGGGCTGGACCTGGATTCCCTTCGATCGTGCTGGCATGCGCATTTCCCGCCCTTCACATCACCGCCGTGGAATCGACACATAAGAAGACCGATTTCATGAGACGCACGTCGGCTCTCCTGAAAATGAAAAACTTTTCAGTCGAAACTGTCAGGGCACGGGAAATGGCGGCCAGGAAAGAGTGGAAGCGAAGATTCGACATTATCACTTCCAGAGCGGTTTCGACTTCGATGGAAATCTATGGTGAAGCCCGTGGAATGCTGAAACAGGATGGGCGCTACATATTCTACAAGACCCCCCGCCAGGCTGAAACCGAACTCGGCGAGATCCGCAAGCTGACAGTTACGCACGCCTTGAAATGGAACTGTACCGAAGCTTTCAGCCTTCCACAGAACCTTGGCGAGAGAATTTTCATCTATTCATGCTAGCCGGAACCTGATAACCTGCAAAGCCCACACCTTGAGAACCGCCCTCTTCAAGTTACCCTAAAAAAGTTTTTACCTGCTGGATTTTAGCATACTAAGCCTGTAGATTACGTGTTGGACGAAATTAACGGTTCCAATAAAAACTGAAGATGTCACCATGGGCAATACAGCAAGAGAAATCAACCAGATGGTCCATGAAGCTGCAACCAAGCAGAAGGCCATGGCAAAACTCAAAGAAGACACCGAGAAAATCGGTTTCACCACTACTGCCGTCGATGTCCGGAAGAAGATGCAGGAAGAACTCAAGAAGACAAAGACAGATCATTCGAAGACCTTTATGGTGATACTATCGGTGATTGCCGCCGTTTTCGTAATTGCCATCATATATCAGTTCGTGCAGTTGAACCGCGATGCAAAAAGGGAAGTCTGGAAAAGACCCGTAATTGAAAAGGAGGACGTGAACAAGGCAAAGGCGTTCCTTGCGGGCATTCTCGAAAAGACCAACATCAGGCTTGCTCCCTACATCAGCCCGGATGCCCCCTCCCCATGGAAGAGAAACACCGAAAAAGTCTACCTGGAAGTCAAAGGTCACCAGTACCAGATCCTTGAAGTGATCGCGGACGGGAAACATCTCGGCAAGAATGCGCTTTTCAAAGCCGCATGCCAATCTCCTGACCAGAACGTGAAGGTGGACTTCCTTCTTGTATACTCAAACAATGAATTCCTAATTTTGAAATCCGATAAAACAATGGCTGCTACAGCGGCTCAAGGAGATGCCAAGTAATGAGGAACTGCAAATTCACACTTGTCGAACTGCTTCTGGTGATTGTCATACTTCTGATGCTTACGGCAGCTCTCCTCCCTGCTCTCAGCAAATCCAGGTCCCAGGCAAGAAGGACCAACTGCCTGTCAAATCTCAACCAGCTTGGAATAGCGGCCAGGCTCTACTCTGACGAACAGAAATATTATCCGGCAGCGAGAATCCTCGGTCCCGGCGCATCGAAATATTACTGGTGCGCATATTTTGACGGAAGCAATACCGACATGTCCAAAGGCCTGATGAGCGATTACGTCAAGAATTTCGCCGTCTACAGATGCTCTGAATTTGAATCAATGTATCCTGAAATGCATTCAACCAGCTCCTATGGTATAAATGCCGAATACATTGGTGGCACCCCCGATGCGAAGCCTGTACCTACAGAGGAAGACATTCTCAACAGCCTGCCTGCCAAAGTCCAGGAAATAAAAAACCCAGCTACAACTATGATCTTCATGGATTCGGCGTCTGCTGAAACCGGCTCAATGGCTGAAAGCTACTACTTCTGGGCAAGATACTTTTTTATGGCCGGAACAGGAGAGCACAAGGCACGGTCACATTTCAGGCATACCAAGTCAGCTAATGGGATTTTCTGCGACGGTCACGCCGAAGACGCCTTAATGCCAGAAGCAATTGACAATGCCGACCTCAAGATCGGATGGCCGGAACAGAAAATCTGCGAGAGAGAGTAGGCACGTCATGCCTGTAAAATCTTTCCTCATCATATTCTTCTTAGCCCTTCTCATTCCCTCTGCAGCCAGAGCGGCGATCATCATGCCATACATACTCGGTGACAACATGGTCGTGCAAAGGGGCGTTGAATTCCCTCTCTGGGGAATGGCCGAGCCCGGCGAAGAGGTGACAGTTGAGTTCAACGGGCAGAATGTAAAGACTTTTGCCGATGACAAAACCGGAAAATGGAAGCTGTCACTCAAGCCAATGGAGGCCAACTCAAAGCCGCTGCTTATGAAAGTCACGGCAAAAAGCGCCTCGTTCAAGATTGAAAACGTCCTCGTAGGCGATGTGTGGATCTACGGCATCCAGACTCCTTTCGGTGGGAATGTTAGGAAACCGGAACCCGAAATCATTCAGCCACCCAAGGAAATACCCGGGGCGAAAGATGCAAAGCCGAATGCCGAACCACAGCCGGCAAAGGGAATAAAGATCATGGATCCCCTTGTCCGCATGTTTGAAGTCAAGCAGACTGTCGCAAAGACTCCTCAGGAACTTGTCTCAGGCAACTGGATTAATTTCGACACTGGGAACTGCAGCCGGTTCCCGGAGATAGCATACGAATTCGCATGCAGGCTCAAGACCCTTCACAATGTTCCTGTCGGTATCGTCAATATCTCCTGGGATGGCAGTTCCACTGAATCATGGCTACGCGATGAGACGCTCAGGAAAAGCCAGGTTTATGCGCAGATCTTTCCATATTGGGCCAACGCGCTCCAGAACTTCGCCGCAAACAAGAAAAAATGGGAGGAAGATGTCAAGCAGTGGGAGAGGATAAAAAAATCACGGCCGAAAACCACGTCAAAAAAACCTGAATATCCTGATGGTCCCGAGAGCAACCGGCAACCTTCCGTCCTCTATTTTGGAATGCTTACACAGATCATGCAGTTCAAGCCCAAAGGAATTGTATGGTGCCAGTCCGACAGGATCTATGCAGCCCCATATTCAAAATGCTATGCTGCCCTGCTCCGGGATCTTGTAAGCGAACTGCGTAGTATCTTTGATTCACCAGAACTCCCATTCATACTCATACAGTATCCGGCATATGACAGGAGACAGGAGTTCCCGGCGGAAGGGGCGACAAGCTTCGGACCGTTCATCCGTGAGGCCCAGCTGCTGGCGGCTGACATAAGAAACCTGGCGATAGTTTCACCGTTGAACTTGCCTGGCGAAAGCTGCCAGGCAGCCGCAGCGGACAGGATATTAGCAGGCGCCATTGCCACAGCCTATGAAAACAAACCTTTCAGTCCTGGACCGGTCTTCAAGTCCATGACAGTTGAAAACAACAAGGTCAAAATAACTTTTGACAATGCCGACAAGGGACTCAAGGCGATCTATGCAGAGAATTTCGAAGGAGACAAGAGCAGCCTCGAAGGCAAGACGGTCAAGATAACTGAAACACAGAAACTCGTAAACGGGAACTATGTGCCTGAAAGGAAGATCACCGCTGACCCTAAAAGCACGGCCAAGGTCATAAAGGTTGAATTCAGGAAGGCTGGAGAGAAACTGAAGGATGGCAATATTGCCGAAAAAGATTCGAGCTGGCTGACAATCGAGGATCCTGTTTCCGCCGCCGGTTTTGCCGTTGCGGCCGATAAGGCGCCGTTCAAGTGGGCAAACGCCACGATAGAGGGGAATACGGTCACGGTCTGGAATGATGAAGTGCAGAAACCTGTCGCCATACGTTATGGATGGGCGAACAATCCAATCGGCAATCTCCATAGTCTGGACGGCATCCCTGCCAATTGCTTCCGCACGGACAAGTAAGACAGGCATTCCCGCCTGTCTTTCTTACTCGGGCAAGGACGATCAAATTACCTCTGCACCTTATTAAATCTCATTACTTAATTCCATCATCCTGATATTCTGGATTTATCTTGAACGTAGGCAGCCAACTAGTTGGATAAAATGTCAGGCACATCATGGATATTGCATAGATTTTCCTTTCAATGGCATTCATTCCATGAAGTTCCAATGAATTCCTATATGCACTACCCTCAAAACGGATATTATCTTTAACAAATTCTAAATGTTTCTTCTGCCATGCTTCATAACATTCTTTACTGGACTCAACGAATCCCCTAGGATCCCAGCTAAAGAAATACAGAAAGAGAAATGGATATTTAAGGTCTTCCATCTTCAACTGTCCGATATTTATCAACTTCTCCTTCAGCACAGCGGCATTTGCCTGCTGCTTTTTATTTCCTCTTAGGATAAAGTATAGCCCGACAGCAGTTGCCTCATTGCTCGCCTCGCCATCTGGAAGGAATGAAAAAGTTCCGTCAGGTTTCTGATATTTTCCACAGATATACTTTTTAGATTTATTAATGACGCTTATATCTTCTTCTTTTCCTATTCCACTGCTATACCCGGCTCTTACCGCCTGCAAACACCATGCCTGTGATAACAAACTGTCCTTGCTATCATCTTCACGGATGAACTTGAAACCAGAACAATCATAATTG
>JANYBI010000597.1 GCA_025360875.1 Lentisphaerota bacterium | reverse complement strand
AAGAGCACAGTACACAATAGACCGGATTTTGTCCTAACTTCAAGAACGAGTTTACCAGCCTCCGTAAGTTCTAAACCTTTCCATCACCGCGACAATGGCTAAAAAAAAGACAATAATAAATAACATAACACATTTGCCCTTAGAATGTTAGATGTATATTGAGTTTTGTTTAGCCATTGTCGCGGTGATGGAAAGGTTTAGAACTTACGGAGGCAGGTAAACTCGTTCTTGAAGTTAGGACAAAATCCGGTCTATTGTGTACTGTGCTCTTTGAAAATATTACGTTTTCGGTCAGGCACTAACTACAAACAATATCAGATCAGGAAAACCAATTTGCATCTGCTTGTAGTCAATGCCCCAAGGCATGTTCTTGGTATTCCATAAAAAAGTATTATTTTCCAGGGACCGCAGTCGTCTTTGCCGGTTCCGATGCGATCTTGATGTTCCTGGCGGGATTGCCTTCCTTGTCGATGAAGCGGGCTGATAAGCCGGTACCTCCACCACCATTGATTATCATCGCCTGCAGTACGTTCGTCCCCTTCCGGAGAGTCAGCGGCAGGGACTTGTCGGTATCCTTCGCGACCGCGCGTCCCGCATATATCCTGAGCACTTCGGTGAAATTCAGGCTCCATTTCGAGCTGTCATCGGAGCCGATGGATAGGATGACGTTTGGAATGTCCTCGCTGGCGACTATGTAGGTGACGGCGAAATAGATGGAGTTGTTGGCAGGGGATTCGAAGTTCCAGCAGGCATCTTCCACTTGGTAGGTTTTCCACTGAAGCTCCTTGCCGTCGACAGTGACCTTGTCGTTTTCCACGGGAGTGATGACCTTCTGCCTCGGGAAGTATTCTTTTTCGAAAAGCTCCTTCTGGGATCCTTCATCATGGTTGCTTGCTTTAGGATCAACCTGGATTGCAGGCAGGGCGAGCCAGTTGTGGATATATCCGTCATTGTCGACTTTGAATGTCCAATCCTGTGCCTGGACGAGGAATCCAAGGATGAAAAAGCAGATGATCGCAATTGTCCTGTTCATCGCATTTGCCATCCTGATAATGGGAGTGTTTTGAGGTTCCCTTTATTTCCAGACATTGCTCATTATGAGCATGCTTTTGAGTATGCGGGTGGTTATGCTGCCGGCGGTGGCGTTCGAGCTGGCCTCGTTGACATAGAAGTTTATCGCTTTCATCACTTCCGCGCAGGAGCCGAAACGCTTGTCTGGATTCTTGTCCAGCATCTTCGCCATCACGTCCTGCAGCCAGTTGGGAAGCTGGGGATTGAGTTTTTTAGGCGCTTCAGGCTTCTTCTCCCTTATCGATTCCATCAGCTGGTAGAAGTTATCGCCATGGAACGGCCTTGTCCCGGTGAAGAGTTCGTAGCAGAGCACGCCAACCGAGAATATGTCGGAACGGCGGTCCTGCGTCTTTGCGGAGTCAAAACTTTCCGGGGACATGTATGCCGGGGAGCCCATTACGTCGCTTGTCATGGTGATGCCGGATTCCGACACCTTGCAGATGCCGAAATCAGTGAGCTTGACGGTGAAATTCTCAGCTATCAGTATGTTTTCCGGCTTTACGTCCCTGTGCAAAATTCCGCAACGGTGCACATAGTCGAGGGCATATGCTATCTGGTTTATGATATAGATCTTCTCCGCGAAAGTCATTTCCGTCTTCTGCTTTATATGGGCGGAGAGCTGCTTGCCGTTTATGAATTCCATGATGATATAGGGGGCGCTCGACTTGTCGTCATGGTTGAACTCGAAGAGCTTCACTATGTTCGGGTGGTTTATCTGCTTGAGGATTTCCGACTCCTGCATGAAACGTTTCAACCTGACTGCGGAGTTATCCGGATCGATGTCCTTCCTCAGGATTTTTATTGCATAGAAATTTCCTTCCTTTTCGGCCAGCAGGACCGTTCCGCTGTTGCCTGAGCCAAGCGACTTGATGACCTTGTATCCGTTGAAGTCGGATTTGTGAAAGGTTTCCGCGGGATTGAACTCCACCTTTTTCTCTGAAAGCGCCTTCTCCAGCAGGGAACCGAGGAGATGGAAGTCAATCGGTTTCGCCAGGTAATAGAAAGCACCTTCCTTCACATAGTTTATCGCATCGGTGAATTTCGGCTGTCCGGTGAGGACTATGAAAGGAACTTCGGGTATGACTTTGTGGCACTCCTCGAAGAATTCCTTTCCGGAGATCTCAGGCATGCAGATGTCGCAGATGATGATGTTGAAGACGGACTTGCTTATCATATCGGCGGCCTCTTCGGCTGAAGCGGCTGCCGAGACATGGTATTTCCCGGAAAGGCCCGTTGCAAGCAGCCTCCTGATAGGCTCCTCATCGTCGATGACGAGAACCCTTGGAAGTTCATCTTTAGTGAACTGTGGATGCGGATTATTTTCTGTCTCTTCAGGCATTATCATTCCCTGTTTTGGCTTTCGGACCGTTCAGCAGCTCATGCACGACTTTCAGAAGTTCACCCAGAGGATATGGCTTGTACATGAACCTGTATCCCTTGTCACATATTTCATTCCACCTTGATTTCTCATCGGTATAGCCGCTGGCCAGAAGAATTTTCATCTCAGGATTTATTATATTCAGTTTTCCGACAAGTTCAACCCCGTTTCCGTCCGGCATTACAACATCGCATATCACGATCTTATATTTGGACGGGCAGTTTGAGAAGAGTGAAATCGCCTCCCTGCATCCAGAAGCCTCCCATACCTCGTATCCGTATTGCCGCAGTATGTTGCCTGCAATATTCCTTACGGACGCCTCATCCTCTACGAGAAGAATGCATTCGCCAGAGCCTTTCTGCCAGACTTCATCGATTCCAACAGAGTCATCGTCCTTACAAGTTTCAATCGCGGGTACGTAAAGCTTGAACTCGGTCCCTTTGCCAGGTTCGCTGTATGCATGGATCCAGCCGTTGTGCTGCTCGATTATCCCGTGGACCACGGCAAGACCGAGCCCTGTCCCGTTGCCCGCCCCTTTCGTCGTGAAGAACGGCTCGAAAATTTTGTCCAATACGTCCCGCGTCATCCCGATGCCGTTGTCAGAGACGGAAAGGCATGCGAACCGGCCTTCCTTTATATCGTTTCCCGGAATTACATCGCCTTTCGAGAAAATGGCATTGGAAGTCCTGATGGTTATGATTCCTCCAACTCCGCCGGGTATTGCGTCGCGTGAATTCACGACAAGATTCATGATGACCTGCTGCATGTTCCCGGAATCAGCGAAAACATTGAAGAGATTCGGCTCGATGTTTATTTCAATCCGTATATCCTCGCCTATGAGGCGCTTCAGGATCTTCTGCTCGTTCTTCACAAGGTCATTCAGGTTCATGACCTTCTGTGATATCACCTGCTTCCTGCTGAACGCCAGAAGCTGGTGTGTTATGTCTGTAGCATGTTTTGCCGCCTGCCTGATTTCCAGGAGGTTGGAGTAGGACTGGGACTCCTTCTTCGTGTCCATAAGTATGATCTCCGCAAAGCCGAGGATCACCTGGAGGCAGTTGTTGAAGTCATGGGCGACGCCACCGGCGAGCCGCCCGATGCTTTCCATTCTCTGGGCCTGTCTCAGATGCTCCTCCAAGGCTCTCTTGTCCTGCTCCTGCTTGAAGCGCTCAGTTATGTCAATGTCCGAGCCGCGGTAGCCAAGGATCTGACCCGAATCACCGAGAACAGGAACTCCGTTGGTTGAAAGCCATACGATTTTCCCGGTCTTGGACACGGCAGGATTCAGCAGATCCCGGAAGGACCCTTTCTTTTCGAACTTTTCGAATGCAGCCTTCTTGAATTCCTCCCTGTTCGCATCAGGATGCAGATCATAGAAATGCTTCTTGCCGATCAGTTCCTCCGGCTCAAAGCCTAAAATGACTTTTGAGAGGTTGCTGACATAGGTGTAGAGCCCATTTTCGTCAACCTCCCATAGCATTTCCTTTGCGATTTCCGCAACCTGTTCAAAACGCCTTGTGCTGATAATAAGTGCTTCCTCGGTCGCCTTGCGCCGGATTGCCGCACCCAGTATGCTTGCCGCAGTACGCAGGACGTCCAGCTCAGGAAGAATCCAGTCCCTTTCCTTGTGGCAGGAATCAACAACAAGCATTCCCCATAATTTGACACCTTCGAAAATCGGAACTATCGCCATGGAGCTTATGCCACGTTCACGCAGAAGTTTCTGTTCGTCATCAGGGAAGTCCTTTATATGTCCATACACGATGTCGCCCTTGGAAAGAACTTCAGCTCGTCTTTTGAAGTTGGTTTTGGATGGGTCGAGACGCTGCAGCAATGGATTGTCTATCATGGCGGGGATTCCGGGCGCACACCATTCGAAACAGACCTTGTAGAAAGTTTTGTCACCCTCGATGAAGTGTTTCATTACATAGGCGCGGTCCACATCCGATGATTCTCCGAGCCTCTTCAACGCCTTGAATATCAATTCGGCGAGATCGACGTCCGTCAGGAAAATTTCCGATGCGAAGGCAAGCGCCTGCATGATGAGATTCCGTCTGCGTATCTCGTGCTCGACTTCCTTGTGCTTTGTCATGTCGCGGATGATTCCGAGGACCTGGCTGACCGCGCCTTTTGAATTCCTGAGAGGGACTAGTCTCACTTCAACCACGGCGTCACCGGAAGGGCTGGTAAGTATTTCCTCGTCCATCAGTGGTTCGCCAGTTTCTATTACACGTTTAATTCCCGACATATGCCTGTCGGCAATTTCAGGAGGGAATATTTCATGCTGTGTCTTGCCGACAGGATCTCCGGAAAGGCCCTGGGTGCTGCTGATGTAAACGACCTTGCCGTCTGTGTTGATGAGGAGCAGTATCAGTTCAGGCAGGGATTCGGTGAGGCTTGTCAGGA
>JANYBI010000535.1 GCA_025360875.1 Lentisphaerota bacterium | reverse complement strand
ACATAGAAAAACCCATGAAGATGGAAGTAGAATAATATCCCTGTATACCATAGGATCAGATATAGGAGGAAAACATATGCTACCAAAGATGTTCTTGAATACATGTAAAGCATGAATGTCCCGACCGACAGACCGATAATCGCAAATGCCAGAAAAATGGTATTTGTCTCAAAATAGAGATCCTGTACAAGTATCTTCTCTCCATTTTTAGAATCCTTCAAAACCACAATTATATTTTCAGAACACCAGTATTTCCTACCATAAAGCTCAACCTGGTTTGAAACAGTATATCTCCGTATCATCGTCTGATCGCTTATCGCCTTGGTGTCCATGATTATCTTCTTCCTGTCAGACACAGGATAAAAGCTGTTGGGTTTGATGACAATGTTTGTCGGTTCGGTAAGATTCTGGTCGGCAAAAACTGCAAGGGGGTGCTTTGGATATATGACGGAGACATTGTCTTTGGAGGAGAGGAATGTATCAAGGCAGATGAGAAGACATCCGGCAGAAAGTAGAATCAGTGAAATATACTTCAAGGAACGTGTCATTTTGAAAAGATCTTGTTGATAAGGACTGATGTCCCGGTGGTAAGATTGAGCTTCATGCGGTTCCAGGATTTCAGCCTCATGATCTCCTTGAACATCTTCGAAGGCCTCATATAGAAACTCCTGTACGCCTTCTGCTGCCATTCAAGCAGTTCCTCCTGCGAAACGGTTGGAAGACGGTGAACAGGATTGGTATGGATCCCGTAATGTATGTAGTTTTCGTCTATGATGAGCCCCTGGCTTTTCAGTTGTTCATACACGACGCTCTTCGGGAACGGCTTTAGTATATGGAACTTTGCGATATCAGGATCCAGCTTGATTGCAAAATTTATCGTTTCCTCGATGGTCTTCGCATCTTCGCCGGGAAGTCCGATGAGGAAGAATCCCCAGGTTTCGAGATTGAGCTCCTTTGCGATCTTGAATGCTGTTTCAATCTGTTCAATCTTAATACCCTTCTGGATATTGTCGAGTATTCTCTGGTTGCCGGATTCAACACCTATCGCTATACTGTATGTTCCGATGTCCTTCAGCGCCTGCAGGATATCCTTGTTTATAAAATCTGCCCTAATGCCGTTGGGAAATGAAAAAAGAACTTTTATATTTCTTTTTATTATGCCGTCTCTGAACTCATATACCCTGTTCCTGTTTGTTATGAAGTTGTCATCCCATATATGAATTTCCTTTGCTCCATATTCCCTTATCAGCAGTTCCACTTCATCCAGAATATTCGCGGCTCCCCTGTTCCTGAACCTTTTCCCATGCATGTACTTGGCTGTACAAAAAGTACAGTTCCCAGGGCAACCCCTGCTCGTGATTATTGGAAAAGCCGGGAATTTGATCGCATCCGGGTACGTATATTTCTGATTCTTAAATAGGTGTCTTGCTGGAAATGGCAACGCATCCAGATCTTGGATAGGCTCCCTTGCCTCATTCTTGATTATCTTGCCCTCTTTCTTATACACAAGCCCCTTGACAGCTGAAAACAGATTCTCACCTTTAAACTGATCAACTAATTCAACTAGTGTAAATTCCCCCTCTCCGAATACTACGAAATTAACGAATTCATTCTGTGCGCATTCCTCAGGCATCAGGGTCGCATGCATTCCTCCCATAACCGTTAAAGCCTTGGAATGTTTCTTAGCGAGCTCAGCTATACCAAGCGCACTGTAAATGACAGGAGTTGTGGCCGTTATACCGACAAGATCCGGGTTTTCTGCCTCGAATATTGCAATCAGTTTATTCTTGTCCAAATGTTCAGCGTCTATGTCTATCAATCTGACCTGATGCTTCTCGGCTTCGATGACAGCGGCAA
Source organism: Lentisphaerota bacterium (assembly GCA_025360875.1). Taxonomy (GTDB): domain Bacteria; phylum Verrucomicrobiota; class Lentisphaeria; order Victivallales; family GWF2-50-93; genus GWF2-50-93. Next base: position 223 of record JANYBI010000535.1, on the reverse strand, counting down.
GATATGCCAGCCCAAGATGCGGGTGATCCGGCGGTGTCAGCTTGCCGTATACTTCACCGTGTGAAGGGTTTATTAGGAATATTTTCACAGCCATCCCATAGGATTTTGTAAATTTGAAAGGTGACGGATCCGGATTATCCTAAATTTCAACCACAAAAGAAAGGATAATCCAATGAATCCGTCGAGGCATAAGATGACAGTATTGGCGCAAATATTCAAACTC
>JANYBI010000516.1 GCA_025360875.1 Lentisphaerota bacterium | reverse complement strand
CTTACGTTCGTCCCCTTGGTTCCATAGACAAAAGTGAGATGGGATGCTTTAACGGTAAGCTCGAAACGTGGATTGCCGGCGTTATAAATATATTTTAATGTGTCAAAGTTGCCATCAGGGGCCAAAAGGGTGACATCATTCGTAACAGTGTCGAGATCAACAGCATTTCCAGCTATGACGGGAGTTGTGAATTTATAGCTGCGGCCCCCGCCTGCAGTAAGCTGTGCCTGCTCTCCGAAACGCCCAACCACGGATTCATACTTGAATCTCCAGTTCTTACCGAAAGGTCCAATGGTGGTATCTGTGTTTGCGGTCGGCCTGGAGTTGTAGGTCAATTTTAAGTTGATAGGCGCGCCCAATCCCTTTGAGTAGAACAAGGTGCTTTCGAGGACAAGGTTCAAGGATGAGGTATTGACACGGTACTGTGGGAGCCCTATGCGGTTCGGCGGTCCATCTTCGGCATCGAAAAGAGTGTATGGATAATCGCTGCTGCATCCGTTGCGCGCCTTAAACCAGGGAGGGGATTTGGATAGTTTCTCATACCATCCGCCGCACCAGAAAGCCTTCTTTGCATAGCAGAGGGAGAAAGTATAAGCATTGGAATGTTTTAATTCTGCAGTCTTCCAGCGTTTCCATTCACGTCCGGTTTCGGATATCCATATGTCAGCGTAATATTTGCCTGCCACGTTATCGTAATCTGGGTTGCGAGCCGCCAGAACAAAATAACCGTCGGCATAAACAATGCTTGATATGGCTCCGCCCAGGGAACTTAACGCTTCATAGCCTTTTGCCTGTATGCCGGAATGCCAGGTTTCGCCACTGTCATTCGTCCATTTTGGACCAATGGTTGAAGCAATAACTACGGTTGTTTCATTTGAAGCGACTTTATATCCCAGATCGTCAACAGCAGGACCGCCAATGTCATTCCAGGTATCCATGTCGGATGATCCATAAGTACTTGATTTAGTAATTGCATACCAGCTTCCAAGCGCATATCCGACACCATAGAATGAAGATGGGTAGTTATGAAATGTGGTTGGAGTATTGCGAACAATGTGCCATGATGTTCCATTGTTCATTGATCTGGTTATCCATCCTCCTCCGACAGCAGCTCCTCCGGCAGCAACAAGGTTTCCTTTGCCATCTGAAACTACTGCATGAAGCCCGCCTGCAACAATGAGGCCCTCATCATCTGAATCACGGGGTCTCCATGTATTGCCATTGTCGTCGGATGTCCATATCCTGGCATTTCCAGAATCAGGCTGCTTGCAGACTGCAATGAAACGGCCTTTTGAAAAAATAACACTATGGAAAAGCTTTGCTGTACTTCCCGTTGATCTTACTGTCCAAGTATTGCCGTCTGGCGAATTCGCGGTAAAAGCCTTGTATGCACTTACATTCTGCCCTACAATTACAAAAGTATTGTTACCATAGGCCATTCCGTAAATGTCATAGTTTTCAGTAGTGCTCAATCCAGGATTTTTTGGCGTCCATGTCCCAAGGGAAGGGGCTGCCGCCTGGGCTGATGTGAATAATGAGAAAAGGATGAAACCGGACAATAAAGACATGAGGCTGGAACGCCATGAAATATGCATGTTTACCCCTCTAAAAATAATTGTTTCAGGCACTTAAATTCAAGCTAATCTGAATACAGCAAAAGTCCAGTAATGTTGTAGAGTTTAATGAATATTTAACCTAGATATTACATTTGCCTGTTGAGTTCAGCAATATATACCTTGGCAGCATAGGATTATGCCGTCAAGATTGAGCACACTTTCGTGTCTCAGGGTTAACCCCGGTTCACGAGTCTTTCTGCCTCATGATGTCGGTCCTCTGGTCCGGAACGCCAGCACCCCTGCTGGCATGTGTTCAATTCTGCCACCAGGTTGGTGGCGGTCCTGTTGTAAATATTCACGGTTCAGTGAATATTTACCATCACGGATCCAGACCGAATGCGAATGTCGCAAGTCCCTGGCCGTTGTCGATGACAATGTTATTATCGCCCTTAATGATTCCAACAGGAAGCGTGGCAGGGATCAGGACTTTGATTTCACTTACACCTGTGTCAATATTCATACAGCTCAAACCTGCTACTCCTTTTTCATTGGGATATTCAAGCGGAGTGAGAACTTTGAGCAACAGCTTCATGACAGCAGGCTTACCGTTCATCTTGTATTCCAGCCAAGCGGTTGGTGCCTTCTTTCCAAAATATTTGCCCCTTATTATAATGGTTTCCCCTGCTCCGGCCGATGTCAAGTCCGGATCCGTATCGCCGCTGTTCCTGACCTTGGTGATCTCCGGCGGAACAAGAGAGAAGAAACGGCTGAGATAAAGAGGCTTGCCTCCTGCCATCTGTATCACGATATACGTACCAATGTCATATTGCGGATGTGAAGCAAGGAAGTCTGCGCAGTTGAATCCCGAAGCATATGAACTGGTCAAGGATGTTTTTGTGTAAAGCGGGACGGCGGTGGACCACTGGCACTGGATATTGTCGAGCTTATTGAGCAATGACGGCGCGCTTAGAAGCATCAGCGCATAAGTTTTTGTGACTCCTTTTACCGGCTGGACAAGTTCACCTTTCAGAAGTGTCGGCTTGGTATTGAAAGTTCCCGTGAGATATGGTACTTCGAAATCATAAATGCTGAATCTGCTTCCGGGAGCAATATAGGTGTCCGAAGTCCATAGATCAGTTGTACCGTCAGCGAGGACATAGACGTTGATAGTATTGCTGTAGACATCAGGATTTATACCGTCATTAACAACACATCTGTATTGGCCTGCGTCCGTGCCAACGAGTGAAGTTATGGCGAGGGTAGCAGTGCCAGAGCCTGAAACAGTGCCTGCGTCAGACAGATTCTGCCAGGCTCCATTCTTGTAAACCTGCCACTGATAGCTCGAAGCGTTGGTTGCATTGACAGTAAGTGCAAGCGTTCCGCCGGTTTCGACCGGGCGATATACTGGCTGTGTATTGATGACTGGGCCGATGTTGGCATCTCCGCTTTTGTCAACACCTGACAGGTTTCCGTTGTTGTCATAGGTGAAGGTCACTTTCCTGTTGTTCGGATAAATGATCTGGGTGAGCCGGTTGCATGCATCGTACGAGTAAATCGCTGGTTCGACCTGGGCGCTGACATCTGATACTGATGCCATGGTGATGACAAATGAGAGCAGGATGAAATATAAGTTTATTTTTTTCATGGTTTTTTCTCCTTGTTCGCCTCGGCACTGTCATTTGTAAAGTCCGTGTAGACAGCTTTGGCGGCATCCCAGACAGAGCCGGCACTGTCACCTAAAACCTTGTTTTCAGCCGCGCTCTGGGCAAGTTCCCCGGCCTCGCCGGCGCGGTTGCCGACATATTCGGCCTGTTCAGCGACACCGTTCATGCCGCGCTGATACATGTTGCTTACGCCTTCCGCTTCAGCTAATTTCTGCTTCATGCTTTTCGAGTAGCCTTTATATTTGTCCTCAAAATTCTTTTTCGCTTCCACCTCCTGCTGACGGTATTTGGCGTTGATTTCCGCAGCATTCGCATTTGCATTGTCATGGCTTTCAGCTGCGCCCAGAAAATAGTATGCAGCAGATGCGGCCGCCAGGAAGAGAAGGAAGGGGTTCCTTCCGGTCGGATCGGCATAGATCATGGGATTGTTCTTCCCGAATGCGTAAAGGTTGTTGCCCGCCGAGAAACCGAGCGGATCCCTGCCAAGGAAACGGGCGGCGGAGGCGTCATAGAAGCGCTGCTGCATGTAATAAAGCCCGTTCCCTTCATCCTGGACACCGAGAATGCCGTTGAAGGTGAATGGATTTTCGATTGCCCCATTCGCCGGATCAGGGATTACCTGTCCATAAGGCAGATAATCATATTTTGCAATTACCGTTCCCGTTCCATCGGCGATGAATCTCACATTCGCCTGGCGGTCGCCGTAGTAGTCAATCCAGTCTCCTCCCGCCGTATAAGTGGAGAGAAGTGCATTCCCGGCATAGATATGACGGTCAAGAATGGTGCCGGTCGCATCCGTGGTGAACAGGAGAATGCCGGACGGCAGATAATGATAATTGATCGTTTCATCGGCACTGACGCGCTTAATGCGGTAGCCGTCGGAATCAAACGTGTTGAGTATGTTCTCCGTCGTTGCCACGGGCGTGGTGATCTTCCTGACAATTTTCGTGAGCCTGTTGTCGGCATCGTACGTGCACTTTGCCGTTCCTCCACCAAGATCGGTGAGGTTGCCGTCGGCATCGCTGGTACAGGCCTTGGCACCTTTCTTTGTGAGTTCTCCGCCAGCGTTGTAG
>JANYBI010000470.1 GCA_025360875.1 Lentisphaerota bacterium | reverse complement strand
TAATCTTCTCATGCGCCTGCGTTCTGGCGCTGTCGTATCCTCTTCTCCGGAAACATGAAGGATACCATGGACAATATAAAGCACCATTTCATCGGAAAACCCCCTTTTCAACCTTTTTGCAGCGTGATCGGCAGTATCCGTGCAGATGAAAAGTTCGGCATCTATGTCGTTTCCCCCTCCAGTGCCATAATTAAAAGATATGACATCGGTGGGGCCTTCGTGTCCGACAAATTCCCTGTTGAGCTGGCAAATTGTCTCTGTATCTACGAAATTGACGGCAAGGCTGAAATCAGGATTGTTTTTAAGAAGACCTGATAGCTTACACGCCTTTTGAATCATCCTTTTCATTGCCGCTTTTGATGGCATTGGGTATAACTTTTGCTGCCTCAAAAAGATCATCCTCATAATCATCCCTTTCTTCATCTTTCGGATAAGTGACGCGCCCATGCATCATGGTTGCCAATGTTTTTACGAATGACTGACGGACTTTTGACAACTCCCCAAATGTGAGGTCGGCATCATTCAGTTGTCCATCCCTGATCCTTTTTCTAAATATTTCCCAGACAAGAGAGTCTATCTTGGCAGGAGAGGGCTTCTGTAATGTCCTTGAAGCGGCCTCGCATGAGTCCGCAAGACTTACAATTACAACTTCCTTTTCATGGGGGAGGGGACCCGGGTATCGGTAGTCAATTTCTGCCACAGATGTATCGGAGTCCCTTCCTTCGTCCATGGCGCGTTGGTAGAAAAACATTACAAGATCTGTCCCATGATGCTGTTCTATTGAATCCCTTATTATTTTACCAAGATTATATTTCAGGGAGAGATCAACTCCATCCTTGACGTGGTTGAGGATAACCAGACTGCTCATTCTGGGGTTGAGATCATCATGTTTGCTCTCCTCCCCCATGTTGTTTTCAATGAAATACCCAGGAGTAGTGAGTTTTCCTATGTCATGGAAAAGAGCGCATACTCTTGCCCTTATGGCATTTGCACCGATATCTTGTGCAGCGCGTTCCGCCAGGGTTGAAACGACAATGCTATGGTGATATGTGCCTGGAGCCTCTAACTGGAGACGTTTGAGAATCGGATGGTTGTAGTCGCACAGGATAAGGAGGCTCATGTCCGTGCTTCTTTGAAAAACCATTTCAAGTATGAACGTCATTGCCAGCGACAGTGCGGTTGCAACCACGCCCGTTACTATGCTGAAGGAAAAGGCAAGGGCTATGTGATCTGTGTTTTCCGACAGATACCACAGATATAGGGCTTCAACGGGAGGAAGGACAAGGCATACCGCAAGAGCGCCTCTGAGAAAATAGATGCGGTGGTTCGTTGAATTTCTTACAGCTATTCCGGCAATGACGCTTACTATCATTCCACAAATCAGCACATGAAATGAATTATTCATCTGGAAAGACGCTATCAACGATACAAAAAGACCTGCAAATATGGACACCCTTAGCCCGATCATCACGGACAATATTAAAGATGTGATCGCCAGAGGCAGGACGGATGATGCCATTATCGGAGGGAAATTAAATGCCGAACCCAATATCTGGAACATTTTTATTGCGGAAGTATTCAATACGAGGCTGATGATTACTACAGTTCCGACAAGTGCCAGTTTCTGGTTGCTTTTGGCTACTTCAGGATGAATGTGGAAGAGATAAATTCCTCCAAGAATCATCAACAGCAGGCATGTGGCCGATACGTTGATGAAATTTTTCCAGAATACAAGATATTCCTTATGGCTCTCCCTTTCAGCCCTGTATGCCTGGAAACGCTGGATGCTTTCCTTGTCTACTGTCTTTCCTTTTTCTATTATCACACTGCCACGTTTGACCTCTATCTTTACCGGAGAGATAGATTCTTCCGCGCTCTTACGGGTCTGTTCGGTCATTTCAGAATCAAAAACAAGATTGGGAGATATTATTTCAGGCACGAGATTCTTTATGGCCTGTTCAAAGGATTTCCTGTTTTCAGGAGAGTAATATTTCGAGATGTTCCTGGCGACTTCCATGGATGCTTCAATAGGAGACAATATCTCATTTGATTTGAGGGATTTCTTCCTAAGTCTTTCCTTTTCATCAACGATCCTGAGCGTAAACTGAGCCTTTTGTCTTAATTCGTCAGAGTTCAGTACCCCCTTTCCAAGGATATTTTCAATTTCATTGAGGAATATTTTCCTTTTTTCCTGGGTCTGGAGGATTATTGACAGTGATGAGACGGCGTCATTTGAAAGAGAGGAGACTATGATGGAGACCTTGTTGTCGGGAATGGGATTGTACGATTCCCCTTCCTTGATGGATATCCTCTTTTCGAACTCCTGGAAGAATTCTGAGACGGAATTCAGGGAAACTTCAGTCGACTGGACATCGATCCTGTATATCAGCGGTTCTTCACCGACAACGCTGTCCCTCTTGATTCTGGTTTTTTCAGTATCTATGTAGGAGAAGTCAAAATCAGCAAAGACAGTCGATGTGGCCTGCTGTTTTTCAAGGAATGATATCGAAAGATCCTCATCTCTCGGAAAGATCATCACAGCGACACATGCCGCCCATACTGATACAAAGATGAAAATCCAGACTAGGCTGGATTTCTCAAAGACATTGCCAAGGGTCTCGCCTTGTTTGAGCCTTTTCCTGGACTGTATGAGTCCTTTTTTTTCAAGCTCGCGGCGCTTGAACCTCTTGAATATTTTTTCTTTCAGATAGTTGAACATCGTATTCCAAACACATTTATCATGTGCGTTTCCTGGTCTTTGATGACTCCAAATCCTCAGAGTAGGCGTTAATTATTTTTTCTATGAGGGCGTGCCTTACTACATCCTTAGATGTGAAATGGCAGAATTCTATGTCAGTTATGGATTTTAGTACTTTTTGTGCGTGAATAAGACCCGATTCCTGGTTTTTGGCAAGATCCGTCTGGGATGGATCTCCTGTTATTACGCAACAGGAGTCAAATCCGAGCCTGGTAAGGAACATCAGCATCTGGTCCCTGCTGGCATTCTGAGCCTCGTCGAGGATTACGAATGCATGATTGAGGGTCCTTCCTCTCATGAATGCGAGAGGGGCAACTTCTATTATATTCTTCTCCATGAGAGAATTGACTTCATCAAAATCAAGCATTTCATACAGCGCATCATAAAGGGGTCTGAGATAGGGGAGGATTTTTTCCTCCAGGTTTCCAGGAAGGAACCCGAGGCTTTCACCAGCTTCCTTTGCCGGTCTTGTGAGAATTATGCGGCTATATTTTCCAGTGAGAAATTCGGAGACGGCCATCGCCATTGCAAGATATGTCTTGCCGGTTCCGGCAGGACCTATTCCAAAAACAATGTCCCTGTCCCTTATCGACTGGACATATTTCAGCTGGGCATTGGTCCTTGGAACGACTTCCGGCTTCCTTTTTCCCACCTTGATCCTGGAGGCGAACATTCCATGGATTTCCTTTTCCCGGTGGTGCCTATACGCGGAAAGGAGGTGTTCAAAATCCCTTTGGAGTATTGTTCTTCCGGCTTCCTTGTACTGTCCGTTTATCTCATTTATAAAGGAGGCGGCCCTTGAAAGACGGGAAGAATCCTGAGAGCTAATCTTGATCCAGAGATCCCTGGACACCACATGTACTTCGAGCTCTTTCTCCAGAAGCTTGAGGTTTTTCGGCAGATTTCCGGCAAAGACAGATTCCAGGGCTTCAGGCCCGTCAAAATAGAAAATTTCCTCTTCGGTCATCTTTCAGGGGTTACTGGGCGGGGATGTTGATCTTCATCCCGACTTTGAGCTTGCCCGCATCTGTGATCTTGTCCTTATTGGCATCAAGTATTACAGACCACTTGCTGGACTTGCCATAGATTTTCTTGGATATTGTGGAAAGAGAGTCACCCTTTTCTATGACATAGGTATGGGCTTCCACTTTCTTTTCACCCTTTTCTGATGTCACCGGAGGAAGGGGAGATGGTTCAACAACAACTGGTGAAGGTTGAATCACGACTGGTTCAACTGTGGTAAGGGCAACTCCAGTTTCCCCGGAGGAGCTTGGAGGAACCGTCTGAGGGGCTTTCCATTCAGGATATGAATAGGAAATGTATTCAGACCACTGGTTTTCCGATTCGCTATAAGGAGTCTGGGAAAGCTGCGGAGAGTTGCATCCCGCAATTACCACCGTTAGAGCACTCGCGGCACAAAGAAAACTGAGTTTCATTTTCATAATTATGACCTTTCTTATAAATGTACGGAATAATATACATCAGCTTTTGAAAGACCGCAAGACCAAAACCGCATTGTGTCCTCCAAAACCTAGATTTATGTTCACGGCCGTATTGATCTTACGCTCAACCGCCTTGTTAGGAGTATAATTCAAATCGCAGTCAGGATCAGGGTTCTCATAGTTGATGGTCGGAGGTACTATTCCATTTTTGATGGCAAGAGAACAGACTATCGTCTCAAGTCCGCCAGCTGCTCCAAGGGCATGTCCTGTCATCCCCTTTGTGCTGCTTATGTTCATTTTGTATGCATGAGCCCCGAATACCGACTTTATGGCTGCCGTCTCAAATTTATCATTCAGGGGTGTGCTTGTGCCATGGGCATTTATATAATCAACATCCTCAGGCTTGAGATTCGCATGTTTGAGAGCCATCCTTATCGCCGAGGCTGCTCCTGCTCCGTCGGGCGCCGGTGAAGTTATATGGTATGCGTCCCCTGTCGCTCCATATCCGACAAGTTCGGCTATGATATTGGCACCTCTTTTCCTGGCATGCTCAAGTTCTTCCAGGACAAGTATTCCTGAACCTTCCGACATCACAAATCCATCTCGCTGGGAGTCAAAAGGACGGCTTGCTTTGGTAGGGTCGTTATTTCTTTCGCTCATGGCTCTCATTGAGCAGAATCCGGCAAATCCAATCGGCGAAATTGTCGCTTCAGCCCCGCCGGTTATCATGATGTCCGCATCGCCTCTTTTGATTATCCATAAGGATTCACCTATCGAATGACAGGCGCTTGCACATGCGCTGACGATTCCAAAATTAGGACCTTTGGCACCGTATCTCATTGATATTGAACCTGAAGCCATGTCTCCAATCAGCATGGGTATGAGGAGAGGAGAGCTTTTATCCGGCCCGCGGTTCATAAGGACGGCGCACTGCTGTTCGAAAGTCTGCATTCCCCCTATTCCGCTGCTTGTGAGGACTCCGACCCTTTGAGAATCAATTCCATCAAGTTTCTGGGTGATCCCTGCATTTTTTATCGATTCGTCTGCGGCTGCAATAGCATAGTGGCAGAACATATCCAGACGTCTGGCCTCTTTTTCCGACATGTAATTGGCAATGCTGAAGTTCTTTACTTCTCCTGCAATCATTGTGCGGTAACGGGATACGTCAAAACGTGTGACAGGTCCAATTCCTGAACGCCCGCTTACAAGGGAGTCCCAGAACTCATGTACGTTGTTTCCAATACAGGATATTACTCCCATTCCAGTGATTACTACGCGTCTTTCGTTCATTTCCGCCTCAAAATCGTTATAGAGGAAACCCTATTTCATAAAAAGGGGTCACTTCTCTGAGGAGAAATGACCCTTTTTATCAAGACTTATTTCTCATTTACTTCTGCTGATGCCCTTCAATATACTTTATGGCATCGCCAACAGTAGCAAGCTTTTCAGCATCTTCGTCAGGAATATCAGCGCCAAACTCCTCTTCGAGTGCCATGACCAGTTCAACCTGGTCAAGTGAATCTGCGCCTAAATCTTCGATGAATTTTGCTTCCGGTGAAACCTGGTCTGGAGAAACTCCGAGCTGCTGCACCACAATTTCTTTTACCTTGTCAGCTATTGAAGCCATTACGATATCCTCCTGTTTTTGGATTAATTTTTATTTTTTTCTATGTTGACAATCGAAATGTTTCATTAAATTGCATTTGATTCTCTCAAAATCAAATTGAAATCAATAAAACCCCTGAAAGTTTTTACATCAGCAGTCCGCCATCGACATTTATCACTTGGCCGGTGATATAATCGGAATCCGGTGAACTGAGGAAATATACGCATTTGGCGACATCTTCCGGTGTTCCCTGGCGTTTCATAGGAGTCACCAGCAGGAACGCCTGGGTCGCCTGTTCCGGCAGATTTTTCGTCATGTCGGTCATAATGTACCCGGGAGCCACAGCATTTACACATATGTTTCTGGTAGCGACTTCCTTGGCAGTCGTCTTGGTAAGGCCGATTACTCCAGCCTTCGACGCAGAATAGTTCGCCTGTCCGGCATTTCCCATCCTGCCTACGACTGATGCGACATTGACGATCTTCCCATAATGGGCCTTCATCATCGGACGGAGTACGGCCTTGGTGAAATTGAATGTCCCTTTGAGGTTCACTGCTATGACGGCGTCCCATTGCTCCTCGCTCATCCTCAATATAAGGGTGTCCTTCGTGATACCTGCATTGTTCACGAGTATGTCCACTTTTCCAAATTTTTCAATCGTAGCCTTGACTGCGGCCTCCGCATCTTCATATTTTGTCACATTTGCCGCAAGGGCTATGGCATCAACGCCTTTCTGGCGGAATTCTTCAGCTGTCTGTTCGGCTACTTCCTTGAGAATGTCGACAATTGCCAGGGATGCGCCTTCTTCTGCAAATCTCGTGCAGATGGATTTTCCTATCCCTCTAGCTCCGCCCGTAACAAGCGCGACCTTACCTTTGAGTCTCTGTGATTCCATGATTCACCCTTGTTTTGTTTTTGGATGATTTCCATATCCGAATTTTATGAAAAGGATTTGAATAATAACATCATTTCAAAAATTTTCCATTAAACAATGAAAAATAATAAGGAGTTAGTGCGCCAAGCGAAGCTTGGTGCTTCTCATATGGTGATTCATTCCACCATCTCTTCGGAGAAAAAGGAATGGAAAGTCCGTATCGGGCAAGGCTCAGCCAGCCACCCGTACCGAGTGTTGCTTCTGTAAAGGAGAC
>JANYBI010000451.1 GCA_025360875.1 Lentisphaerota bacterium | reverse complement strand
AAATTCATAAACATTATTGAAAAATACTGTGTTTACGACACAAGGAGACGGGAAAACTTCAACCAGCAATATCGATCTATCACGCTGATAATACGCAATATATGTGACTTAACTTGACGCGTATGCCCTGCGGGGGCTTTTGATTGTTTTAATTTTCCCATGCCCCCACGCTTTCGTATGGGGCTACACAATTACGCCATCCCGTGGAGGCTGCTAATACTAAACAAAGCCCGCAAAGCGGGTGACATATTGTAACCCAAGGCGCTAGCCTTGGGAAAATGATATAGAAAATAATCTATAGCCCTCGCAGGGCGGCGACACCAAATAATTACGGTTATTTTTCCTTTTCTGGTATTTTCCGGGAACTTTCCTGTTTATCCGCTGTCCAAGAAGAAAGAACCTATAGAAGATTGCTGAAACAATGTTTTGAAAGGATCAATCCTTTCCACGAATGCTGAAGTTTTTGAGAAACCCCCCTTTCCCTTAACTTTAGCATTCGTCTTTTATCACTATTCCAACCACTCGGTCATTCTTGAATTATCACCTTCGGAAATGTAGCTTTAAAGGGCTGTAAGTTTCCTTTAATCACATATGGCAAATTCCAATGGATATGAAATTCCTATATGGCAGAACCGAGATCAGGCTGGATGTGCCTGATGATACCATCGTATATAACTCGAAATTTCCAGATCCTGAAAAGAATGAATCCGAAACCGTCCTGGAATCTGTCAGGAATCCTGCTGGCTCACCACCTCTGCTACGTCTTTTAAAGAACCGCAGGAAAGGAAAGGTTGCAATAGCGGTCTCCGACATTACGCGCCCTATCCCCTACAGCCGTTTCCTTCCCGGACTCCTGCATGAAATCGAATCTGCGAATGTCGCAAAAGACAAGATCGTGATCATCATCGCCACCGGCATGCACCGCCCAAGCACTACGGAAGAACGGCTGGAGATGTTCGGGAAAGGCATAGTTGACAGCTATGAGATCATCGACCATGATGCTGAAACCAAATCGGAACTCCTTGAACTTGCCGAAAAAAGCTGGTCAGGGAGCAAAGCCCAGATCAATAAGGTCTTCGCGGAAGCCGGATTTAAAATCACCACCGGACTCGTCGAACCCCATTTCATGGCGGGATTTTCCGGCGGGCGGAAAGCGGTCTGCCCGGGACTTTCCTCGCTGGAGACCGTAAGGAAATTCCATGGCTACGAATTCCTTTCCAGCCCCTGCGCCTGCAACGGCATCCTGGATGGCAATCCATGCCATCTGGAATCAGTGTCAATTGCGAAACTCGCAGGTGTGGACTTCTCCGTCAACGTCGTATTGAACAACGAACGGCAGCTTGTCAGGGCGTTCTCCGGAAGCCTTGAGGAAGCACATTCGGCGGCATGCAGATTCGTTTCAGGCTGCAGTTGTCCAAAGGTTGAAACTGAAGCCGACATTGCATTGACTTCCTGCGGAGGATATCCGCTCGATGCGCTATTTTACCAGTGCGTGAAGGGAATGGTCTCATGTCTTCCAGCTGTAAAGAAGGATGGGGTAATTATTTCGTTTGGAAGCTGTATCGACGGGATAGGCAGTCCTGAATATCGTGCGACAATGGACAAGTTCTCGGGCAGATGGCGCGAATTCATAGAGCATATCAGGAACCCCGGATCTTTCATCAAGGACCAGTGGCAGTTCCAGATGCAGGCGAGGGTCCTCGAAAAGATCGGACAGGAAAATCTGCTGTTCATAACCCATTCACTTTCGCGACAGCAGCTGTCAAAGCTTTCAGTGAATGGAATTTCCTGCGGACAATCCGCGGTTGAAGAGAATATCCGGAAAATATTGGCCTCGCGTCTGAAAAAAGGCATGAGGCTGGCAGTTTTCCCTGAAGGCCCCTACTGTGCTGTGATCAGATGACGGGCAGTAATCTGCCCGTCATTTCAAATTCTTGATGAAGTCGTTCACCGTCTTTTTTTCTTCGTCTGAGAGATTGTGGTAGGTGCCACCGACTTTTTTGCACTTGCCGATGACTTTGTATACAGAACTGCTTTCAGGCTTGCCCGGAACTATCCATTTTGCCTGTTTAAGGGCATCGACTGAAGCACACGGTTTCTTATGGCATCTGACGCACTTGTCCATAACTTTCATGAACTCAGCTTCCGTAGGGACAGCGTCAGGCTGCTTGTCATCCGCTTTGGCGGCCTTATCATTTTTAAGCATATCATTCGCGGCCAATGCACCTGGGTCAAGGAAATAGACCGCCGCGGAAAATATCCCGAGAAAAGCGAAAATTACTAGACGTTTCATGGAATGACACCTTCACATTTAGATTGTTTACTTGGCTAGTATTATATCAAAATTCCCGGAAAACGCAAGGATAAAGTGGAGGGAACCTATTACGGCATATCGTATATTGCGAAGCCGCAGTCCAAGTTTCCGTTCTTCATTTCGAAGATATGCACAGGCTTTACGAAAATGTTCTTCATCGCCGCTATGTTTGCGCTGATGAATCCGACACGGCATCCATGGAGCCTGGTGAAAGCCGCACCCATCTTCCTGTAGAAATCGGCATCTACTCCCATCCTCTCGTCGAAAGGGGGATTTGTCACGACAACGCGCTTTGCGCCGTCCGCCTGTATGTCTTCAATACTGGCTTCACGGAAAGTTATCCTGAGTCCGGCACGTTTCGCGTTCTCCCTGGCGGTCTCAAGCGCCACAGGATCACAGTCGGATGCGATTATCTTAGGCATGTCTCCAGAGGCGTAGCGGCGACATTCGCCTCGCATCCATTTCATCTTTTCCGCGCAATTATCATCGAAATTGGCCCAGCGTTCGAACCCGAACTTGTCCCTGAATATTCCCGGAGGAATGTTTTTCGCCCAGAGTCCGGCCTCGATCGCTATAGTTCCGGAACCGCACATCGGATCCCAGAACGGAGTGGTCCTGTCCCATCCGGAATACCTCAGCATTGCCGCCGCGAGAGTCTCCTTCAGTGGGGCCTGCCCCTTCTCCAGCCGGTATCCCCGCTGGAAAAGCGGCTTGCTGCAGAGATCGAGATAGACGGTCGCCCTGTCGCTGCCGAGAAATACGAAAATGCGGACATCGGGATCATCGCGGTCCACATTGGGGCGCGAACCATGCACCTCGCGCAACTGGTCGACGATCGCATCCTTCACTTTCTGGGCGATATAGTTCGTGTGGGTGAGCTTGCTGGAATGGCAGAATGCGCTGACGGCCAGGGTATGTTCCGGAGTGATATACGGGGTCCAGTCGATGCTTTTGACGCCGTCATACAGCTCATTCTCGCCCGGAGCCGGAAACCGTCTCAGTACCAGCTGTATGCGCTGGGCTATCCTGGAAACTAGGCATGCCCTCCAGCCGTCCTCCATTTCCCCTAGGAACGGGATCCCGCCGCTGTTGAGGCGGACACTGTTGAATCCCAATTCGATCAGTTCATCCTGCAGGGCACATTCGGTACCGCTGCTTGCGGTTGCAAAAAATTCCATATGCTGCCGTTTCCAGTTATATTTGACAATGGGATAAATATAAACCATGAAACACACGAAGCACACGATTATTATATTTTTTTGCATTGATGAACTACAGGTGGTAGGTTTTATAAATAGAAAACATAATTTAAGACCACAGGCAAGACCTGTCCTGACCTGTGCTGAGCATAGTCGAAGCAGCCTGTCGAAGGATGCCTGTGTTACATTTAACAAAAAACGGAGTAGAGACAATGAAGGACACAATTATGTCATGGCAGATATGGGCGCTCTTGTCTGCGATGTTCGCGGCACTGACTGCGATATTCGCAAAAATAGGAGTCCAGAACATCAATCCGGATTTCGCGACGTTCATAAGGACGATCGTAATCTTCTTCGCCCTGCTGGCGATCCTGTGCGCCACCGGACAGTTCCAGAAGCTTGATAGCATATCCACGAAAAGCTATGTGTTCCTCATACTTTCCGGACTCGCGACCGGAGCATCGTGGATCTGCTATTTCCGGGCGCTCAAGATCGGGAAGGCGTCGCTTGTCGCGCCAATCGACAAGCTGAGCGTGGTGCTTGTCGCAATCCTTGCACTCATATTCCTCGGTGAAAAGCTTGAGCTCAGGAATTGGATAGGGATTGCAATGATCGCAATTGGAGCAATACTCGTCGGCATGAAAACTACGGCTGCTACGTGAACGAACTCAACTGCAAGGCAACAATGATGTTTCGCCTGACTTTATCTATCCTGCTGGTGCTTATTTGCGGATGCTGGAACCCTGC
>JANYBI010000338.1 GCA_025360875.1 Lentisphaerota bacterium | reverse complement strand
AGCAGCTCCAGCTTCTCAAAGAGGCTATAGAGGAGGCTGAAGAAGGATATGTGATGCTCAATGCCCTGATGCAGAAATATCTGTCCCAGGACTTGTCTGGCATGGCCGAGGAGTTCTATTCGAGGAAGTCGATCTTGACCTTCCAATTCAAGGATAAGTTCATCCAGAAGCTGCTTATCGACAGGAACAAGCTGTTCTTTGAAAGGGCTCTTCCTTCATTGAAGGCGAAGAACTGCTTCGTTGCCGTAGGGGCGGGACACCTGATAGGGGAGACCGGACTGATCTACCGGCTGGAAAAGGAAGGCTTCAAGGTGACTCCTGTGGAAATCAAATTCGAAGTTCCTATGCACGAGCAGATCCCAAAGCTCTTCAACCTGTTCCACTTCTGAGAATCAAAACAAACAACTATTTCAAGGGACCGTATTTATGGCTGATATCAAAAATAATGAGACTCTCTCGAACATCATAGCAAGACGCAGCGTGAGGATGTATACGGACAGCGATGTTTCCGATCAAGACATACTGACTATACTTAATGCCGCAAACCAGGCCCCGTCGGCGCACAACAACCAGTCATGGCGTTTCGTAATAGTCAAAGGCGCAAGGAAGAATGAGCTGGTGGAGCTGGTTTCCAGGCGCGCCGGCGACTTCCCGCGCCCCTCCTCCACGCTGTTGCGCATGGCGTCGCGGAGCATTGCAAGCTCGCCTGTGACGATAGCGGTCATCAACACCGGGGAGCTGATACGCCATGGGACGGAGCTTTTCGAGGTTGACAAGGACATCGCCTACGATTTTTTCAGGACGATGGAGATCCAGAGTTCGGCTGCGGCTGTCGAGAACATGCTGATAGCGGCGACATCCCTCGGACTTTCGACGGTCTGGCTTGGAATCCTTTTCCTCATCAAGGACGAAGTGCTGGAACTGCTCGGTGAAAAAGGCGAGTTCATGGCGGTCGTTCCGGTAGGCTATGCCGCAAAGGAGTCTTCCGGCCCGTCAAAACGCCCTCTGGAAATGATCGTAAAGAAAGTCGAATGATCCTCTTGTCCGGTCTTGAATTATTTGAACCGATAAGTATCTTCCCTCTGCCCCTGCCAAAAGGAACAGGATCACTCCAGGAGAAACCATGAACTGCATGAACGCATCAAATCTCAGCCCTTTCGCGTATGTGTCGGAGAACTATCTGAAGGGTCCGGTGAAGGCCGTATTCATCAATTTCCCCGGACTCGGCGGGATGGAAATGAAATCTGCACTCGACATTCCGGACATCAAGCTCGCACATGACGGCGTCCTCTTCGTCTATCCGTTCGTGAATCCGTGGAACTGGATGAACGCACAGTCGGTCGATTTTTCCGACAAGGTCCTGGACATCGTGATTAAGAAACATTCCATATCGGGGAAATGCCCCATTGTCGCCCGTGGCGGAAGCATGGGCGGTTATTCGGCGCTCGCATACTGCATGTTCACCAGGCACAGGCTGACTGCGGCAATCGCAAACTGTCCAGTCACCGATATTAACTTCCACTGCACCGAACGTCCGGATCTTCCGCGTACTTTCCATGACGCGATGGGCAGCTATGGGGATATTTCCAAGATCCTTAAGGACAGGAGTCCCAGCTGCCATCCGGAAAAACTGCCTGACATCAGATATCTGATAATCCACGGATTCGACGACAAGGCGGTGAACAAGAAGTCACATTCCGACAAGCTGGTGAAACTGATGCGGAAAAGGAAGATGGATATCACTTATGTCGAGGATGACATGATGGGACATTGCGGACCGATGAAATACGAGACAGTGATTGCGCTTGAGTCGTTCATTGACAGTATTATAAAATAAGAGGGAAACATGTCAGAATTCAAAAACGTAACTGTAGTCAAGAAGGCGAATGTATATTTCAACGGAAAGGTCACCAGCCGGACGGTTCTTTTTGCCGATGGGACAAAGAAGACTCTCGGGATCATGCTTCCCGGAGACTATGAGTTCGGAACTGACTGCAAGGAGATAATGGAAATTCTCGCAGGAGATCTGGACGTCCTTCTGCCGGGCTCGAAGGATTGGAAAGCTTTCAAGGCCGGCGATTCCTTTGAAGTCCAGGCAAAAGCCAAATTCAGCCTGAAAGTGAAAAATATAACCGACTATTGCTGTTC
>JANYBI010000308.1 GCA_025360875.1 Lentisphaerota bacterium | reverse complement strand
GACGCCCTCCGGGGCCGGGATCTTCGACAACAGGTTACACACGCTAAAGCAGCGCACTCCAACTTTGAAATCAGCTAAAATGAGGCAATTTTGAAATTGCCTCGACAAAGATAAGATTCAGTTGACAGGATAACAGGATTGGCAGGATGGTGAATAATGCTAAGTCGCAATCAATATAAATCTCAACTATCATGAAAATCCCGTAATCCTGTCTGAATATTTCTGAAGTTTCATTTAATATGAGGGAAATGATGATGTCTAAACAAATTGCAATTATCGAGCCGATGGGACGTGCATGGTCAGATGAGATCGTATATCTGCCGTGTGGCCGGGATGTTACTGGCGTCAAGGATGAAGGAACTGGGAAACTGCTCCCGTCACAGCGGACCCAGATCAATCCTGTGCTGGACATTGCAGGCGAACCGCAGCTTGCCGTGCGGCTGAGTCTGGCGCCTTCGCAGAAGATCAGTCTGGGTTTCGTCAAAGGAGGGACCGCATCTCCTGGAAATTCGCCGCTGAGTTCTGCGAATTTCGCAATTGGCGGCATGCCTGCTCATGTTTTCAGCAATGGTTGCATATCAGTTGCGGCTCCGTGCTCAAGACCGTTCAATGCCGATGAAACTCTGCCCGGACCGTTGCTGGCGGTCCGCCGCGTCTCCGATAAGGAATGGACTGGACGCGGAACGATGGGAGTTGCCAGGGTTTGTGGCCGTATCACTACTGAAATTCTGGACAATGGGCCGTTGTTTATCCGCTGGCAGATCCGTTATCTTGCAGGTGGAAGAGAACTGGTCAGCTACATTTTCACGCTTTTTGCAAACGAGGATTTCGTGAGAGTCCAGGAAAAATCCTCTCTGGATGCAGGCATGGACTTCCGTTTTGCCATGGACGATGCCGATGCTCCGCAGTTCTGGTGCACGCACGGCGGTGGCGAATTCGCAAAAGTTACGCGCGGTCCGGTGGCGTCGCCTCCTACGCGCATGGGACTGGAGCGTCCGGGTGAATTCATCCATATAGATTTCCACTGTGGACATTTCCAGATCTCCTATGCCTGGGCAGGGCTCTGGCGCGATGGAGGACCGCTGATAGGCGTCACAGAGATGCGTGGCGGACACTGGAAATTGCCGGGACGGAACAGGATCACCGTCAAGAAGGATGAGAAAGGACTGTCATGGCACTTTCCGGCAAACGGTGGATCCCGTGAATATGCTTTTGTGTGTGGAATACCGGAAGCGTTTGCGCCTGAAAAAGAGCTGAGCCGGTTCTGTCATTTGAGGAGGAAATACTCTGATATGCCGCTGGAGAAGATCAGGCACTGGAAACTGGACTGGGACATTCCGAGGCACAGCACGCCGATATTGTATCCGAAGGGGACGGCGGATTCCTGGAAGAAGAAAGCCGCAGCCTGGCCGGAGCTAATCCGCGCATACAGGAAAATGGCAGCAGATAATAGTTTCAATAACATGTCCGGCGCCATGTTGCCGGCATATCTCATCACCGGAGATAAGAAGATCAAGGACGATCTGCTGAAAGCGGTAGAGGATTATATTGACGTCAGCGTTGAATACGCATTGGGCAATGGATATATACGGCTCATAATCTTCAGCGGACGGAATGCGAAGGTGGCGCTTGACGTGATCGACGTCCTGCGCGCGAACGGCGAGCTGGACGAGGAGATCGAACGCAGGCTTGCGAAGAAGCTCGCGTTCCTCAGCTACTGTTTCGCCGATCCGGACTTCTGGCCGTGGGACAGCATGTTCCGCGAACGCAACGATCCGCGGTCGCATGGCGGAGTCTACTGGGATGATGCGGGCTCAAGCATATGTCCGCCAAATTTCACGTCGGAATATTACACCAGTACCGGCATATTTGCTTTGGCATATCCGGAACATCCGATGGCGCAGGAATGGATCTCCTGGTCGACCGATCTTTTCGAGCGCAACCTGGAAGCGATGTTCTTCGAGGGTGGCAGCTACGAGGAGAGCGCCAACTATCACAATCACACTCTGGGGATGATTACGCAGCTGGCTGTTGCGCTGCTGGCAGGAGGGCACCGCGACTTCTTCGAACATCCGCGGTTCAAGGCTAACTTCGGATACTTCGTTGAAAATCTTACGCCGCGCGTGGCGCTCACGGAAAGCGGCGCCGCAGAATTTTCCAAGTCCTGCAATCTCCAGCCTCCGTCCGACGGCAAAGCCGTATATGTCACCAACTGGGGCAACTCCGGACATGACTGCAGCGGATATCCGATCTCTCCTTCCCTTCCTGTCGCCGCCGGGATTTATGCCGACCGCGATCTGCCATATGCCCGGAGGCTGATGACCGCCTGGCGACTCGGCACCCAGCAGTTCTGCAGCCATTACTGGGGATTTGACCTGCTTGCAGTCGGACGTCCGGATCTGAAGGACATCGAATTGAACCTTGAAAGCAAAATTCTTGAAGGCACTGGTGTCGCGATGCGTGCTGCGCAGGGGACGGAAGATGAAGTTTTCGCATGGATCAAATGCGGTCCGGCGACCCACCACAACTGCAATGACGAGGGAGGAATTGTCCTCTACGCAAAAGGAGCGCCGATCCTCGGTGATTTCGGGTATCATACCCATCATGCGGGGAAGACGGAGGGCGGCTTCGAGACGTGGAAGCACTGCAGTGTAACCTTTGGCGGAAAGAACACATCATTCTATCTGGGAGTAGAGCAGGCGCTGCCACCGAAATTCTGGCAAAGTACGGCTGAAGCGGATTTGCTGGTCTGCGATATTCCAATCGAATATCTGCTTCCGGAAGGGGCGAGATATGACAATCCTGTCCGCGTTCCACGGATCGACTACAAACGCAGCATCCTGTTCGTCAAGCCAAATTATTTTGTCGTATACGACCAGATCTCAAAGACGTCGATGCCTTCGACCTGGTGGCTGCATGCGCTGGCGAAACAGATCGATGTGTCCGGCAGCCGCGCATACTGCCATGGAATGTTCGGCGTGGATCTGGATGTCCAGATTGTCCAGCCGGCAAAGGCCGTCATCAGTACTGGCGAATATTCGGTGCAGCGGCATATCCGGATTGAACAGCCCGGTGCCGGAGATTATCTGGCCGTACTGACTCCGTTGCGGAAGGGCGGGAAACCGCCAGCTGTCGAATTTGATTCTTCAAACAAGAAGCTGACGGTGAAAGGTTCCTGGGGCACGGATATTGTCCAGCTTGGCGGAACATCGCCGCTGCAACTGCTCGGGAAACGCAAGGTCCGGTAAGGGGATTCTCATATAGGGGAACCAACATTGTAGGTTCAAGATGATATATCGTCCGGCAAAAGGTGCGATGTGGGATCCTTCGATATTATGTCATGGAGGGCGGTACTATTCCTTCATGATGTACAACACTGATGGTGATAACGGGCTGGAGGCGGGGCACTGTCTTCTCGCCGTCTCCGATGATGGCGTGCGCTGGCGGGATGAGGGGGTCGTGATCGCGGAGCGTGAACTGGAGCGCGGCTGCAAATTCTTCAAATGCATGGTCGCCCGATGCGGCGACCGGTTAATCTTGAACCACGGGGTGATGCGTCCCGAGGGCCAGGACACGCTGCGTTTCTACGAATCCAGGGATCTGCTGGAATGGTCATATCTGTTCAGCAACCGTCCAGACCCGCGCTGGTACGGGCTTCCGCCCGGGCCGAACCGCTGGGATCACATGTATATGCTGCCCAAGGATGATGGCGATCCCGGAGCCGGCTACTGGGGATATCCGGTGGCGGTTGCCAAGTCCGGCGATCCACGGGGCATCGGCATGATGCAGTCGTCGGACGGCGTGACCTGGGAGGTGCTGCCGCCAGCCATGGTGGAATGGGGTGATATTCCGCCGGCAGATCTCGAATGGGGAGGCTGCGAGCGCTTCGGCGGAAAGTATTATCTCATCGGCGGCGGATTCCACATGGGTTTCAAGGGGTACGGCATGTTCGTACTGGTGGCGGACGATCCGCGCGGACCGTTCCGTCCGGTTGCCGGCACATTCCGCCTGAGCGGCAATTCGGAGCACAACATCGGCTGGCTGGCGGTCTGGTGCCGTGGCAACGGGGAACTGCTGATCAGCAATTATGCGTCGCCATTCCCTGCTGTTTTCGGACAGGGCATGCCGGGTGCTTTCTCTCCGTGGCTGCTTCCGTTGCGCAAGCCGGTGCTCGACGCCGGCGGCCATCTGCGGCTCGGGTGGTGGAAAGGGAACGAGACGTTGAAAGGCAAGCCTCTGGCGTTAAGCATGACGTCCATCATGCTTGATGGTGCAAAGGGGTATGACTCACTTTATTTGACGGACACATTCAACCCCGATCAGGGAGTTGTTATCGAAGGTATTATCCGTGTAAGGGAAGCAGGCGGCGCAAGTAACAGCGCGACACGTCCTGCCGTGGGCTTCATGCTCGATGAAGGTGACGGCGTCGCCATGGCGACGCTGCTGGATGTCGGAAAGCCGGACGGACGTGAAACCAATATCGGACGACTTCAAACCGCAAACGGTTCTTTCTCATTCACTGTCATGGATACGACAGGCAAGCACTGTGCGACGGTCACCGGAATCGAATATGGCGTGGAGCATACTTTCCGCCTGTTGTCGCGCACAAGCCTCTTCGAGCTATACATCGACGATTTGCTCGTGCAGACATTTTTCTATAAGCCCGGTGCCGGCCGCATAGGTTTCGCCGTGTGCAATGCTACGGCTGAATACGGGTCACTGCGGGCCTGGGAGATGTTGCTGCCGGAAACAGGGATAATCCCGTAAAAGTTATAACGGAGGATTTGAAGAATGACAGGCAAAGAACGCGTTATGGCAATTTGTGAAGGACGGCCTGTGGATCGGTGCGGGTACTGGACGGGCTCTCCACATTCCGATTCCTGGCCCAGGCTCTACGAATATTTTGATTGCAATGCGCCAGAGGCGCTTTACCGGAAACTGGGTGATGACATCCGCTGGATTCCCGTGGGACAGCAGGCGTTGCACGCCAACGGCTGCTTCGCCGAATGCGAGACTGAAGCCGATGTCGACAGGATTTTCCAATGGCCTGATCCCGGCGAAATCGACTTCTCGCCCTGGCTGGAAGAGCTGAAAAAGGCGGAAGGATACTACCGTCTCAGCGGGAACCTTTCCATGTTTTTCCATGACAACTGCTTCAGGGGCTTCGGCGGCATGCAGGACTACTTCATCATGATGTATACCCATCCCGAGGTCGTCCATGCTGTCACGAGACGTGCGAACGACTACTACCTGAAATTGAACAGGCGCTTTTTCGAGCTGGCAGGCGACAGTATGGAGGCGTACAAGATAAGCCATGATTTCGGCACGCAGCGGGACGTCATGATGAGTCCGGAGATGTTCGAGGAATTCGTTTTCCCGTACCTTAAGGAGCAGATAGATCTAGGTCATAAGTATGGATACCATGTCCTGATGCATTGCTGCGGGGCGATAAGGAAGATCCTGCCGCGCCTGCTGGAGCTGGGAATAGATCTTCTGCATCCCATACAGGCGAGAGCGGACGGAATGGATGCCGAATCATTGGTCCCGCTGAAGGGGAAAGTGACGTTCGTGGGTGGAATTGACACGCAGGAGCTGCTGGTCAATGGATCACCCGCCGAGGTTGAAAGGGAGGTGCGGCGCGTCATCAGCGTGCTGGGCCCCCTGGTGATCAGTCCGAGCCACGAGGCGCTGCTGCCGAATGTCCCGCCTGAAAATGTCGAGGCCATGGCGAGAGCCGTAGGCGCTGCCAAAGGCAGGTAAACTTCTTGGCGACGACGGATAGCGACCCCGACGCCGATAAAATTATTTAGGACACTGATGGTTTTAAAACCTGCCTCATTTCCACAGGTCTGCGCAATGCATGCAATGAATTCAGGTAGGGCGCTCTCGCCGAG
>JANYBI010000303.1 GCA_025360875.1 Lentisphaerota bacterium | reverse complement strand
ATTACTTTTATGGTCATGTTTATTAATTTCCATCTTAAATATGAAGAATTATGATAAATTGTTGGCATTACATTTTAAGTTTTATAAATTTCCTTAGCCTCAAAATTATAGAAAAAACGCTTCAAACTGTCGAAAACAAGCTTGACTGTTATAACTCTGTGGATGGGAGCATCCGCTTCATGTGTTATATGAACTGGTTCAGGCTCGTGTGCTCGAACGGGCTGATTGCCGGACACTCCGAGCTTAATTTCAGCAGGAAACACTCCCTTGGACTGGATATCGATTTGTTTGGCGAGGCTGTTGAAAATGGAATTGCCGGCGCGATAGATGATAAGAAGAAGCTTGAAAACTGGCAGAAGAAAGGCATTGACTCGGACGTGTTTGCGAGATGGGTAGAGGAGGATTTACGGGAAGCCTGGGGGTTCAACGCAGCAGCAAGAGTCTATCATATTGCTGGAACAGGAAGGGATGTTGAGATTGACGGCAGCTATTCAGAGCATACGCCCACTTCAATGCCGGTGAGATTCAAGAATCCAGTTCCAGGATGTAAGGAGAAGGCCGAATCGCTTTTTGATCTGAGCCAGGTGCTCGCATGGATGGCCAAGGAACGTAATGACCTAGGCGAACAGCTCGAATGGAAAAAGCAGATTCCGGAGCTGTTGAAAAGAATGTTATCTTAGCATAAATTGGTGAAGGTATATTGCCAGGCATATTGAATAACATGTCGCAACGGGCTAATTTTTGAGGATGGAAAAGGAGCATTGTTTATCCGCCAAGAGGGATATGAATATCAAGGAAACAGAAACAGTTGAGCTTAAGAAATCCACCTCTGAATTGAAGGAGGGGGTAATCTCTATTGCTGCAATCCTCAACAAGCACGGCAATGGCGAACTGTATTTCGGCATAAGGAATGACGGGACGGCCGTGGGACAGCAGGCTGGAGAAGCTACACTGCGCGAAATCTCAAGGGCCATATCCGACCACATTGAGCCGAAGATATACCCCCGAGTCACCACAGAGGCTATAAATGGAATATCCTGCGTCAGGGTATCGTTTCAAGGACATGAGTCTCCGTATTTTGCCTACGGCAGAGCATATATGAGGGTCGCGGACGAGGATCGCCAGCTGAGCGCGAAGGAACTTGAAAACCTGTTCATAACTAAAAACCGTGACAAGCTGCGCTGGGACAATAATCCTTCCGGAATGGATATTGCTGGAATATCTGAAGTAAAGCTGGGAAGATTTCTCGAACAGGCCGGACTTAAGCCGACAGAGAAACATGGGGATTTGGACAAACTCGGCCTTATACAGCATGGGAAGCTTTTGAATGCTGCTGCACTCTTTTTCCCCATCAATCCGGAAATCCAGTTGCGCTGTGCCGTTTTTGCAGGTACGACTAGCTCGACAATCATAGACCGTCATGATTTCAACGGGGATATACTTGAACTGGTTGAAGAGGCTCAGAAATACATCTTGAAAAACATTCATATCGGAATGCGCGTGGAAGGACTCTACCGCGAAGATGTGCCGGAAATATCTCCAGAGGCATTGAGGGAGGCTGTTATCAATGCCTTCTGTCACCGTGACTACCATGATCCTGAGGACATCCGGGTCGCAATCTTCAAGGACCGGGTTGAAATCCGCAATCCGGGCGGCCTCTACGGAGGCCTTACACTGGACCAGCTTAAAAAAGGACATGTGTCCAAACGCCGCAATCCCCTGATCTGTGAAATGTTCCGCCGGATTCACATGGTTGAAGCATGGGGGCGTGGAATTCCCCTGATCATGGAGAAAGTTCCCGACGTGGAATTCGAGGAGACAGCAGGAATATTCATAACCAGTTTCCACCGTCCGTCGTTTAAGGAAAAGCTTGAAGAACCAAAGGCAAAAACTACCGGAGAAACTACCGGAAAAACTACCGGAAAAAGCCTTGCGCTTATTTCACTTTGCATGAAATCCCCCCAGATGACTATTCCGATGATGGCAAAGGAGCTGGGGTTGACGGAAGATGGGGTTAGATACCATCTGAAAAAACTACAGGGAAATGGTCTTTTAAGGCGTATTGGCCCTAAAAAGGGCGGCCACTGGGAAATCATGAGGAAATAAAAGGTGTAAAATGAACGCTCTCCCTGTAAATATTAAAGACATAATCACTGGCCATACCGTTGAATGGGAAAGACTTGAATTCAAAGCCGGATGGAACCCTCTTTCCACGCTGCACAGCATCTGCGCGTTCGCGAATGACTTCCGCAATCTCGGCGGCGGCTACATTGTAATCGGGATAAGTGAACACAAGGGACAGCCTGTCTTACCGCCAGTTGGATTGAGTCCGAGCGAGATTGACGGGATTCAGAAGGAAATATTGAACCTCGGATTCAACGCCATCCAGCCATATTATCATCCTATCATAGTGCCAGCCGTATATGATGGGAAGACGATACTGATTCTCTGGGTGCTGGGCGGACAGACCCGCCCATACAAGGCGAAGCTCAGCCTGGGCAAGCAGGAGAAGGACTACGGCTATTTCATCCGCAAGGGTTCAAGTACTGTCCGGGCAAAGGGACCGGACGAGGCGGAGCTGATTTCTCTGGCCTCAACTGTTCCGTTTGACGACCGCTTTAACCGGAACGCCAAACTCAAAGACCTTTCGAAGGAACTCATGCAGGATTATCTGCAGCAGGTCAAGAGTGAGCTGGCCACACAGGCATCTTCTCTTTCCCACGAGGAGTTGGGACGGCAAATGGGCGTGGTGGGAGGTCCCTCCGAATCCCCGTTTCCACTTAATGTCGGACTGATGATGTTCAACCAGGAGCCCTGGCGATTTTTCCCGGTGATGCAGATTGATGTTGTCTGGTTTCCGAAGGAAGGCCCGGGAGGCGACAAGTTTTCCGAGAAGATATTCCGTGGCCCGATTCCCAGAATGACCAGGGAGGCCTTGGACTATATTAAGCGCAACCTGATCACCGAAACAGTCATCAAGCATTCAGGCAAGGCGGAATCCACGCGTGTTGAGAACTTCCCCTACGATGCAATTGAGGAAGCGGTCGTGAACGCCGTCTACCACCGCGGATACGATGTGAGGGAACCTGTGGAAATCCGTATCACTCACGACGAGTTGGTGGTCTTGAGCTATCCGGGACCCGACCGCTCGGTCAGTCTCAAACAGCTTCGCGAAGGCAAAGCCCAGCCACGCCGCTACCGCAACCGCCGTATCGGTGAATTCCTGAAGGAACTGGAGTTCACGGAAGGCCGGGCGACAGGGATTCCGAAGATAATACATGCGATGAAGGAAAATGGTTCACCTCCGGCCGAGTTCGAATTTGACGAAGATCACAGTTACTTCATGGTGCGCCTGCCTGTCCATCCCGCGGCAAAGGAGGTCTCCATGCCAGCCGGAGAGCAAGTTGCCGAGAATGCTGCGGGACAGCCAGAGTCACAGCCAGAGTCACAGCCAGAGTCACAGCCAGAGTCAATGGAGTTACGGGTTCTTCGCCTTTTGCAGAATGGCCCGCTCGGGAAAGGTGAGCTGTCTGCAGCTTTAGGACAAAAGGAGATTTCAGGTCAACTGAATAAAGTTGTCCGCATCATTCTAAACGACGAATCAATCGAAATGACCATCCCCTGCAAGCCAAACAGTCGCCTGCAGAAGTACCGGCTGACGGAAAAGGGCAGGAAGCTAGTAGAGGGGGATGCCCACAGGTAGGCTTAGAGCAGTCTCCATGCACTCCGTTTGTCAATTGCGCGGCTCGGGGTCAATTGTATTCCGGGTTAGTTAATAATGGATGTTTGAAGCCATTGAAGGATTGTTGTCCAATGCTTGAAAAATCACTCTCCTAAAGTATTCTATCACATCATGTTGTCATTTTGCACCGAAGGGGTCAGTATTGTTTAGTAAAATACCCAAAAATAGAAAAAAAATAACATGCATAGACCTCTTTGCAGGTGCTGGTGGATTTTCTCTCGCAGCACAGGAATCAGGGTTAACAGTTATTGCCGCTGTTGAATTTGATGATAAAGCCTGTCAAACTTACCATAGAAATTTTATTTGGGTTCTTCTGCACTTTAAAACATAAAGCATGTAGTAAGGCGGAACCCTTTCAATATCAAGTCGCAATCCGGCATAACCGGTCGCATGCGCTCCCTTTTATTCCGTTTGCTTGCCTTGACATTTTCAGGAACCCGCCTG
>JANYBI010000240.1 GCA_025360875.1 Lentisphaerota bacterium | reverse complement strand
TCGTTACCCAGGAGCTTTGAACGAATGGAATGCTATAATCGAATTCCATAGGAATAATCTGCCTACGATGCTGCCGGCGGCATATGCCACGGATAACTCCGGCAACTCATGCATACTCACGATAGGCATCAGGGATTATGCCAGGGCATCCGACCTTTTTGCGAAGTTCGCAGGAAACGACAGGGTTCGCAGGCGGAATCTCATAAGGAAAATTGCCGTACTGGCGGCAGGAATGCATTCGGCTGGCATGGCGCACCAGGATTTCTATCTCGTGCACATGTTCGTCAGGGAGAACGAGGATGACAAGGTTTATCTTATTGATCTTCAGAGGGTGGTTTTCAAGGAGGATTTTTCTGAAAGGTGGAGGGTCAAGGATCTTGCGCAGCTCCTCTATTCATCCGGAAAATTCGCCAGCAGGACTGATATGATGTTTTTCTGGAAGATTTATACCGGTGCAGCCGGTGAAGGTATGTCCGGGAACAAATCCCTGATACGGAAGATCATGCGTAAGACGGCCAGCATAAGAAGACATGCCGGTTGAGGAAATTCCGGAAAGGTGCGGATCTCATCCGAGTTCCAGGATGCCGGGCGTGAATTTTTCGAGGTTCCCTTAACCTGGTACTTGCAGAAAATTCCAACATATGATATAATAGCGATTATGACATTGCCGATGTTTATCTGGGAGGGGTAGGGAAATGGGACAGCTTATTTGCCGCGGATGTGGCGGTGTAATGGATACTACAGGCATTGAGCCTTTTACTCTTTGCGAGTGTTCCGACTGCGGGACCGCCCTCACTATTCCCAAGGAGATGGACTACCTCAAGCTTGAGAAGCTACTGGGGGATAAAAGCATTTTCAAGGTGTATGAGGGATTTGATCAGGGGCAGAATCTCAACTCCATAATCTTCATACTTGAAAAAGACCATCCCGAGGCCAAGAACTTCATCAATATCGCCAAGGAAGATGCACTCGCCCTGTCGACCCTGAAGCATCCGAACATATGCCCTATCCTGAACTTCGGCGAAATTAACGGTAACTTCTTTGTAACAGAACCGAAGATGGACGGATATGCGCTTTCCGACTACTCTCCTGAATCGCAGGGCCTTCTCGATGTCGACAAGGTCGTGGATGTAATGCAGGCTACCGCGCTCGGCCTGGCCGTGGCGCACCACAAGGAATTTGTCCATCATGACCTCTGCCCGGACAATATCCACATCGACGCCAGGGGTAATGTGAGGGCCAAAAATTATTTCATTTCGAGGTTTATCTATACCTTTTTGCAGAACAAGGAGGAGATCGCCTTGTCGGTCTCGCCTTATTTCATAAGTCCGGAAAAGGCTGAGAGCCGTGTTGAGGACAAGCGTGGCGACATATTCAGCTTCGGTGTCATTTTCTATTATATGCTCACTGGAAAATATCCTTTCTCGGGCAAGAGCGAGGTCGAAACGGTCTATTCCAGGATAAAGAGGAAGAAACCGAGTGACAAGCAGGAGGTGTTCAGCGCTGAAAAACCGACAGTGATCACCTCTGAGACCGTGGACTATATAGCTCCGGCCTCACCCATAAGCTACCGTGAGGACGTTCCCGAGGATATCAGCTCCCTGGTGATGGACATGCTTTCATACCACCCGGTGCAGAGGCCCAAATTCACGGAGATACTCACCACCATAAATCTCTACAAGGCCAAGGAGGAGAAAGAGAAAGTCGTCTCCAGCGCCCAGAAGGAGATGGTCAGGGACAAGGAGAACGTCAGTACCAAGACCAGGGCGATTCCGATCATGAAGAACCTCGCCGGCGAACTCGACAAGTCCAAAAAGAAGAAATTCTTCAACCTGTAATTTTCAACAGGATTGAAAATTACCATCACTTAACTTTGCATGACGCCGAGTGATTTCAGACGTTTTAAGATTGCAGGCTCCCTTTTCCTGTATTCACCTGCAAACTTGTCGAGGAACATGTTGAGCATCTTCAGCTCAGGCTTGTTGAAAAGGGCCATGATGAAATCGCGGTTCTGCATTTTCCAAGTCCACTCGATGCCGAAGTTGCCCATGCCTGCAATGAGTTCAGGGTCTCTCATCAGGTTGGTGGATTGATTGTAGGTCAGACTTGTCCTCTCAATGAAATAAAGGCTGGCATAACAATTGATTTGGACATCTACCCTGGCAGTATCCTTACTCATAAGCAGTTCCCGTCCTTTTCGTGTTGATTCCCGCCATCGGGTCTGTTGTTTGATAACATTTTCAATATGGAATAAAACTATTTTATTCGTTTTGCCATGTGCCATAAGGCATACTATAGCACCTCAAAGTCTATTTGCCCGGATATTTGATAAAACAATTCAATCTCTCCTTTTGGAGATATTTGAATGTCCGCAGGCGGGACATTTCTCTATTTCCAGGAGCCTGTTGAGATATTCCTGGACAACGGCTACAAAAGTCGCATGGCTCCAGGTGAGAGGTGAAACTGAAAGAGGCGAGTTGTCAAGAGGATTTACCTGTTCCGCCAGGACGCCGCTGGGAAGAGCATGGTCAGAAACCCATTCCATGATCGCCATCGCCTTTCCTAGATCCTCCCTCGTCCTGCTGTTCGCGATATGATACTGTGCGAGCCAGAGTGTCGTGACGAACCAGGGATTGCCCGGGACCGACTGGGTGATCCGGTAATACTGGTCGTTCTCATAACGCGCAATACCTCCGACATCCGTCTTGCACCAGAGTTTTTCATAAACCTGACGCATGGTCTGGCTGACCTTTTCATCGTCAGCAGGAAAAACGCCGAATGCGAATATGCCGTAGAGGCTCGCGTCGACCGTATCGTCGATCTCGGGCTTATCGCCATCACCGTAGCTGATCATCCTGCAGAAACGTTTTTTCTCAGGCAGGTAGAGATGCTTGACCATGGCTTCCTTCAATTCATTGGCGCCTGTGAGATATTCCTCCGACAATTCGGTTTCCCCGAAGAGACCTGTGAAATTGGCGGCGGCAACGAGTCCGCCGTAGACCGTGGATGCTGTGAAAGTCAGTACACCGTGCCTTTCCTCCCATAGATCATAGCTTGGCAGCGGCAGGCGGGTTTCATTGTCCCTGTAGTTCATCAGGAAGTCGGCGGCATTTTTTATGAGGGGCTTGTAAAGGGGCCTGATGAATTCCAGATCCCTGTAGATCTTGTAATGATTCCATAATGACCACAGGACCAGCGCTGTTTCATCTTCCTGTATGGGAAGCTGCCGCTTCCTTTCCCTGGACCATGGATGCCAGGAGCTCCCCGGCATTCCCGTAGGCGTGAACTTGTGCTGGAGATACCCGTCCTTCTCTATGATCTTTGCGCAGAGGTTGAAGAAACGCATGCTTATGTCCGGATATCCCGCCATGTCGAATGCGTAGGCCGCCAGTGAGGCGTCACGCGGCCACATGTAGCTGTATGTGTCGCGGTTGAAGTGGATGACATCCGAGTCGTTCGCGGCGATTATGCTGCCGCAATTGTCGATCTGGGTCCGGGCGATGAGAAGACTTCGCCTGTAGAGCCTTGCGATCTTCGCAGGAAGGAGCCTGAAGTTCAGATTCTCCTTGTCAGCCCAGAGTTTCCAGTAGTCGATTGTCCGCCTGCAGATGTTCTCAGGTTTTTTCTTGCGGACGATTTCGTCAAGCTGGCTCACTTCTTTCCAGTTTTTGCCGGCGCAGATCCAGTAATAGCATGTCTCTTTTTCTCCGGCGGCGATCCGCAGGTGTATTCCGGTCACCGAATCAACTGCGCCCTGGGCGATAAGATTTCCGCTGAGAATTCCGTCCTCCGCGTCCTTCCAAGTGCCTTCCTGTCCGGGAACCTCCTTGTTGCCAGTCGCAAAATGGTCTATCCCGTATTTTTTGTTCGCGAAGATGTTGATCAGAAAATATCTCTCGCCCTTGTAATGGACAAGGCAGTTGTTCCCGGGACGGAACGCGGCAGTATCTCCTATCTTGTTGCCGCTTATCCTGAAATCCTGCGCGATGAAGATGCGGATGTCGGCAGTCTTGTCGGAAAGGTTCTCAACGGTGAGTTTTTTCACATATATGTTCTCATGGAAATCGACGATGTCATTGGCGACGATTCTTATCTTCAGCTTGTCATTTGAAAGGGAGACATTGGTTGCAAGAGTGTCGTCGAGGTAATCGGTAGAGACTTTCCAGCCATTGGGAATCCAGCTGAACGAACCGTCCACCCATGCGCCCATCCGGAACGGTCTTCCCTTCGTGTGGTTCTCCTCTCCGACATGCGGAAAGCAGAATTCGCGAAGGAGATAATCCCTGTCGAACGCAATCATGATGTTGCCGTTGCCTATTGGTATGTCGCGGGGCATGTTGTTTCAACCTTGATTAGCTAGAATTGCGGTGCGAGTTTCCTGGCTTTTTCCTGGGCGGAGGCGATAGCCTTCTTCTGGAGCTCCTCGCCCATGTTCATAGGTTCGGCATTTATGAATGTGATGTCGGTGATGCCTGCAAACCCGAATACGAAACGGAGATATGGTTCCTGGAAATCGGCTCCTTTGGTCTCTGCGGAGCTGTAGTCGCTGCCACGGCTCGTGATCACCGCCATTTTCCTGCCCTTTGCTAGCCCTTCAACGCCGGTTGCGGTGTATTGGAAAAGATATTTCGGCTGGACTATTACATCTATATAATGTTTCAGGGTGTATGGAATTCCGAAGTTCCACATGGGAGTGCTGATAAGCACTGCGTCAGCGGAAAGGAAACGTTCAATTTCCGCAATGATGTCCTGCCATGCCACTTTCATGTCGCCATATAGGTCCTTTCCACTCAGGAGCAGATACTTGCCATCGACCCTTTTCACGGTGAGGGAAGGAAGCTCTTCCTTGGAGAGATCAAAGTCCTCGATGACCCAGTCCTGATGACTGTTTCTGAAGCTGTCCAGGAAGACGTTTGATACCTTGAGCGTGCTAGATTCCTCACCGCGCGGGGTAGCGATGATATGGAGAAGTTTTTTCATATCCATGTTCCTTTGTATGAGAGAAGTTATTATCTCAAATGCTTTTGTAATTTAGCAGGAAATCAACTGGAATTCAAGAAAAACAGGATTTAGGCAAATTACGCGAAGTGTAATTGATTCCTGTTCCAAGGTAAAACAGACATTCCTGTCTGTTTGTATTTTTTTCCCCTGGAAGCAGACAGGAATGTCTGCTTTACTTTACGAAAGCTGCGCCGACAACATTGATCTTCCTGCCATTTGCAAGAGTGACGGTAAACGTTTTTGTCAACGTGTCGGAATATTTCACGTCATCTACGGTACTGGCATCGCCAGCTGCGAGATTCGCAAGGAGTTCAAGCTGTTCGCAGGCTAGCAGGGAAATGCTTGCAGGAGTTGCACCTTCGTCGGGATCGCTGAGAGATGAAACTGCGACTATTCCGATACTGCCTCCTTCGATGGCCGCCTTCTGTGTGTCATCCAGAATTCCGATTGTCTTGAGAGCTGTGAGCACTCCGGCCTTCTTCGATTCCTCCACGTGGACAACAAAGGGAACTGCCGACAATGCGGAATCCGCAGTAGTGTCGTTGCCGACGCCCGCACCTTCGACACCGTAGAAGAACATGTAGAGCCCTTCGTCGAGTTTGCTAGCCAGCTGCGTATCATCTTTCGCCTTAACGAGCGTGTTTTCCACCCATTTTTTCGCATAGTCGATGTCGATATCATCCTCGTCCCAGCCGTTTCTCGTGTCAAGGAAATGCTGCAAGCCCATGATGACGGCATGATCTGCCAGGGGAACTGGTTTCGCAGGCAGATAGCATGAGATGTCAAAAGTGTTGCTAGGTTCAAGATATCCCTTCCTCGTGGCGACCGTATGGCTAGCTGTGCCTTTCGCAGTATCGGGCATGTTACTGAAGAAGAAATCAAACGTGTGCTCGCCTTCTGTGTTGACTAGAGCCGAATACGAGAAAAATCCCTTGGCATTGGTTTTAGGCAGGGAAGTCGTCAGCCCAGTTATCGGATTCCTTGCCTGGAGCACTATATTCGGTATTCCAGTATTGTTGTCGTCGAGAACCTGTCCCTTGAAAACAGCCGTGAACGGAACAGCAAGATCGTTCGACGGAACCTGTTTCAGGACTATGTCGGTAACCTTGTAGCAGTTTACAGTCAGCGTGACATTCGTGTATGCCGTTGTCCCGTAGAGCAGGAAATACCAAGTTCCGGCCGCGGCATTGCTGATTGTGATGGTTTCAGTGTTGTTGGCTATGCTTTCAACACCCTTTGCCCCATATGACCTGGTGGTCGGATAGTTTGCGAACTTAGCAAAGAGGTCGCAGTCGTTGTTCTTGTCCGTGCCTGTTCCAGTCAGCGTTGCGACAAGGCGCGTTGTCCCTATCGGGACATCGATGGAATAATAAGCCCAGCTTCCCGGATCATTGTCCGGAATACTTTTTGAAACATTGTCTGTGAGGGTAACAGGTACTGGAGGTAGCATTCCCGAGGCCAATGCCATTCCCATGGCCGTAGGACTGGGATCACTGTCGTATACGCCATACTTGGCTATCACGCAGTAATAAAATGGCATATCCTGGATCACGGTGTCATCGCAGAAAGTAACGGTCACTGCATTGCCGGCCTTGAACTTATGGATACTGAGGTTTTTGTCATCATAGCGGTATACGTCATAGGCCGTTGCGCCGGGCACTGGGCTCCAGGTCACTGTGATCTTGTTTGAATATGTCCCAATGCTGGCGGTTACAGTTGCAGGTCCTTTCCTGGAAAGATATCCTGTATTGCTCCTGCTGACGAGAGTGGTGCCATTCTGGTTCTTCGCCGCTACCCAGTAGTAATAGTACTTGACTGTTCCATCAGGTTTCAGCGGAAACACATCGTCACTGCCGAAATCATCAAGGAAAAGAGCACTGGTCTCGCCAATAGGGGTATTAGTTCCTATTACAGGTACCGGAGTGAGCGCTTCGGTACGATAAACGATGTACGATGTCGCTCCGACTACCTTTGCCCAGGACACGTGGATCCTGTCGAAGTAAGTGCCGTCTGACGCAGTTACAGTAGCGGGGCGAGAAGGTGTCTTGGCCCGATACCCGGAATTCACGGCGCTGTATTTGCCATAGTCCACAGAATTTTTCGCCTTCACCGAATAGTAGAAAAGCTTTCCTGCATCAGCATCGAGCACGGCCTTGGAGTTGTCCTCGAATATGTTGTCTGTCGTCTCAAATTCCTCTGCGAAGTTCGCATCTTTCAGACTGTTCTTCCTCCCAACCATGTATCCAATAGCTCCGGCTGTGGCTGTCCAGGTCACAAGTATCTTGTCATCGAAGAGCCCGTCGCTTGCTTTCACGCCAGCCGGCGCCGAAGGCGCTGCAGTCTGCATGCTGTATTTCGCAACTAGGCTCAGCCCGGAATATTCCGTCACGTTATAAAGACGGATCAGCCAGATTCCATCATTCAAAGGATTCCCGCTTATCTGCACAGTCTCATTATTTCTCATGCCGACCTTGCGCCTCACAAGCATTCCATCAGGATCAATTACGTCGAAATCACAGTCACCGGTTCCGCCCGAAATCTTTATCTCAAGCAGTGTCTGGAACTCATTGGGTATATTGATTGAGTATGTCTTCGTCTCTCCGACTGAACCTCCAATCCCGGTAACGGCAACTCCGTTTGTCAACGTCTTTGTTATTGTGTCCGGGACAGGATCCGCTGTTGCCGGATCGCTGAAACCGCTTTCCTTGCCGTCATCAACCGTAGTCACAAAATAGTAATAGTACGTTCCAGCGAAAGTATCAGCATAAGTGAGATCAAGTACCGGGTCTGAGTTGAGTTTTACAGCGTTCTCCAATGAATTTATCTTTGACCGGTAGAGATTGTACGAATCGGCGCCGGAAACCGTGTCCCAGGAGAGGTTGACCTGTGTCTTGTCCCCGGAAATTGCGGCTTCCAGGTTCATCGGTTTGTCGGGCAAGTCGGTGCCATAGTCGACCGATAACGTTGCTCCGCTGTAGTTGTCATATGCATAGATCAAGATGTGCCAGTCACCGTCAGAGGGACTAAGTACAGTTATAGTTTCATCAATGCCAGAACCGTTAGTGGACTTGTAATCATATGTTTGCAGGTTCGGCTGTGAACCGTGCCTGAGAT
>JANYBI010000214.1 GCA_025360875.1 Lentisphaerota bacterium | reverse complement strand
AAATTAACGGATAAAGAGTCTGCTTCTTGAAAGCAAGAAATCGGTACTCTTGAGTAAATTCCTACTCCACTTCATTTGAAAGTGAATTTTGACCGGAGACGTTGTATATTATCAGGTGATATAGACAAATTTGAAAGACAGGATTTCTAAATACCCATGGACCAAAAACCTTTAAAGGTTCCTGATCAAAAGGAGTTTGATCTTTTCGCGGCCAACCGCGGGTTCGAAAAGGTCTTCAATTCATCATACTCAAAGGCATATGCCCTCTTTTCATTTGCCCTGTCAGATTACCTCAGGAATATTAAGACCGACCTCAAAGTACTTGATATCGGCTGTGGCGACGGCTGGACCGCCGAGTTCATATCCAATTTCGCAAAAGGCCGTTACCTTGGAATTGATTCATCCGAAGAAAGCATACGGAAAATGCTGAAAAGGATTCCGGCCAGTTCCGGTTTGAAAGTCACTGGCGTCATGGAGTCTGCGGAATGGATGGTCAACCCGAAATCAGTAAAGCAGATTGAAAAATTACTTGAAGGAAAACCGGATTTGATCATTTGCAACGCCGCCTGCCACCAGATCAGGAAATCCTATCCTGATCTCAGAAAAATGTTTGCATCATCATCATCAATCCTGAAGCAGGAAGGAACCTTGATGGTCGGAGATTATTATTTCCCCGAAGATATGACTGACGAGGAAGTTGAAGATGACATGAAATGGATAAAAACCGAAACCGGACAGACCCCCACTCCCCGTTCAGGATTCATCAAGAGGAATGATATGGAACACCTGCTGGAAAGTTCAGGTTTCATATCAGATACAGCCAGGGAGATCAGGGCGAACAGGGATATCAACCTGATTTTCTATCTCTTCGTGTCCAGGAAAACGTTCTCCCAGACGAAAACGTCCTTGCCCTTATCGTAGTCGATCACTGATACACAGCCGTTTCTTGTCACCGAACCCGCGCAGATCTCACCCCTGCCCCTGCCGTCTATTTTCGCATAAGGTTTGTGCACGTGCCCGCAGAGCGACAAGTCAATGATCCCGCTCCTCAGGAGTTTCATGACCTCCTTCTCCCCCCATAACCTGTGTCTGACCCTCAGCACAGGATGGTCCTCGATG
Source organism: Lentisphaerota bacterium (assembly GCA_025360875.1). GTDB lineage: Bacteria > Verrucomicrobiota > Lentisphaeria > Victivallales > GWF2-50-93 > GWF2-50-93. The sequence goes on along the minus strand of JANYBI010000214.1, from coordinate 14,113 downwards.
ATCGGGTAGTGCCCGACGAGGATCCTCGGCCTTTCTTTCTTGCCGGAACATTCCTTCATTACGAAGTCGCTGCTTGATTTTGAAAGATAGCCACAGGAGGAAAGCAGGTTTGTAGGACAGCTTTCATTCACCAGGATGAAATCACAGTCGCCTACAGTCATCTTGACCGGAAGATCATCGAATGTAAACTTGTCCCTGTTGAGGAACTTGACCGCTTCCTTCATCGCATCAACACATCTTTTATTGTAGACATAGCAATCGTGGTTGCCGGGGATGAACATAAGGGGGATCTGCGAATTTCGCACCAGCGGCGCAAGGATGTCGAGCTGTATTTTAAACTCGCCGGGCTGTCCGGTGGAAGTTATATCGCCACTCAGGACTGCAAGATCGGGCTTCTGTTCCAGGATATAGTCGACAGCTTTCTTCAAGAAGCTCTGGTCGTGCTGGTATTTCCGCCTGAATGAAAAGTTGAAGACACCGACCCATCGCTTGTCGACGTATGCCATCCAGTCTTCGGCCGGTCCTCCAGCATGCGGATCTGAAAAATGTATGATCTTCATTGGATTTCCAGGTATGTCGGGTTTCAACCCGACGGTTCAGTTGACGGGTTAAAACCCGTCCTACTTAAGAGCGCCACATAAGCACCATCATTGTTTTCCGAAGGAAGGATCTGTTTTTCCTCCTTCAGGATAAAATCCTTATTTTCGGAAACGAACTTCTTAATCTGCATGGCATTCTCCTCGTTTTCAATGCTGCAGGTACTGTATACGATCCTTCCTCTGGGTTTTACAAGACTCGAAGCACCGTCAAGAATTTTCCTCTGCCCATTCACAAGTTCCTTCAGTTTCTTCTCGGAAAAACGCCAAAGGGCATCTGGCTTATGTCTTCCAACACCGGTATTGCTGCATGGGACATCCAGCAGGACAGCGTCAAATCCTGAGGTTTTCAAGGAGGATTTTTCGGCGGAGGATACGATCACCGATATGTTTCCAAATCCGCTTCTTGCGAAGTTCGCAACTGTCTTCCTATGCCTGTCAAACGAGGAATCAGCAGCTATGATCACCCCTTCTCCCCCCATCAATTCTGCGATTGCCAGCGTTTTCCCGCCTGGTGCCGAACACAGATCGGCGACTGTCTCCCCTTTCCTGGGATTGAGCGTGAGAGCTGAAAGGACTGTAACAGGATCCTGGACATATATCTTCCCGTCATCGAGCCATCTGTTCCTGAAGACAGCATCGGGATTGCCTGTCTTATAGAACCTGAAAGTTGAAAGATCAAAATCTGCCTTTACCTCCGTACATCCGGCATCCTTCAATTCGCTTTCAGGAATATCCTTGAGAAGCCTGAAGGTGAACTGCGGTTTCTCCCTGAGGATTTTTGCGAACTTCGCAATTTCAGCTTCATGAAAATGTCTTTTCCATCTCTGAAAAAGGACAGGAGGCAGATTCAGCTGGATTTCAATAGGGGCTTCCCTTTCAAGAATTTCAGGATCAAGTGCTGCGACCTTGCGGAGTACGGCATTGATGAAGCCTGCGGGTTTCGCGCCGTAGCGGCGACGGGCATGATCGACAGCAAAATTCACCGCCATCTCCTTGGGAATACCGGTATGATACCAGGCCTCGGTAACGGCTACAGACATGATGCGCATGAACTTCGGATTGACGTCCTTTGCGAATTTCGCAACTGTGTATTCTATAAGCGCCCTGTTCCGGAAATACGTATAGAGGAGGCTGGAAATGCTTTTCCTGTACCTGGAGGCGTCCAGGTTTTCCTCGAGGAAACTGTCGAGTTTGACGCCTTTTTCCCAAAGTTCGAGGCCGTCGAGGGCCGTCTTGAATATTATCGATGAGGTATTTTCTTTTTCCATCCTCATAATGTAGCACAGGCATCCTGCCTGTGTCACATGGATAATTGAAATATTACGCTATTACTGTTCCGTTATAAACAGGCAAGATGCCTGTTTTACATTATTGTCTCATAGCAAAGAAACCCGCGTATGATATATTTCACTGCCATTTTTTAAATAGGATATTTTTCACATATGGATTTTCTAATAAATGCCGGGATCATGGGCGTGGTCGAAGGAATTACGGAGTTTCTGCCGATCAGCAGCACAGGACACCTGATAATTGTAAACCATTTTATCAAGTTCCAGGAGCCTTTCGCCCATATGTTCGAAGTCGTGATTCAGCTTGGAGCGATCTTTTCGGTGATTGTGTTCTTCTTTGGCAGATTAAATCCCATAACCGAAAACAAGGGAAAAAGAGATGAAGTCTTGTCCCTTTGGAAAAAGACGCTGGCCGGAGTAGTACCGGCATTAATAATTGGTGGCATCCTCGGCAAAAAAATAACCGAATATCTTTTCAATCCCTCAGTGGTAGCTGGTGCCTTAATAGTCGGAGGGATAATAATCATAGTGATCGAATCCCGCAAAAGGGAGGCGAAGATATACAGGGTGTCAGACATCACATATGCCCTTGCAATTTCAATAGGGCTTATCCAATGCCTGGCAATGGTTCCGGGCACATCCAGGGCGGCTGCCACCATCATAGGGGCGATGCTCCTGGGCGCATCCAGGGAAACCGCCGCAGAATTCTCCTTCTTTCTTGCGATTCCTACAATGTTCGCCGCCTCGGCATATTCGCTCATGAAACATTGTTCTTCAATGTCGTCCCTCGAATGGCAGGCTTTGGCAGTAGGATTCATCGTATCTTTCCTGGTGGCATGGGCTGTCATCTACCTGTTTATGAACTACATACGGAAACACGATTTCAAACCCTTCGGCTATTACCGGATTGTGATCGGAGTCCTTGTGATAATATTCTGCTTGCATTAAAAAATAGGAGGTTAACATGAACCGTAAATCTATCAGGGGCTTAGTTCTTGCAGTTTTATGTCTATCATTATTTTATGTGACCGGCTGCAGCACCGTTCCATTCACCGGCCGCAGCCAGCTGCTGCTGACAACTCCGCAGGAGGAAGCGCAGGCAGGCGAACAGGCATGGAGGGAAGTCCTATCACAAAACAGGGAGTCTTCCAACGACAAATACAGGCTGGCTCTCAAAAGGGTCGGAGGAAACCTTGCGAAAGTCGCAAACAAACCTGACTACAAATGGGAATTCGTGGTTTTCGAAAATGCCGAACCCAACGCATTCTGCCTGCCAGGCGGCAAGGTCGGTGTCTATTCAGGACTTTTCCAGTATACCGCCAATGACGCTGAACTCGCTTCCGTAGTAGGGCATGAGATCGGGCACGCCATCGCCAGACATGGCGGCGAAAGAATGTCACAGTCGGAAGTTCAGGATATTGGCGCCCAGGCTGTCGCAACCGCCCTCGACGGAAAATCAGCTGGAACAGCCCAGGCCATTCTTGTTGCATATGCCGTAGGGACAAATGTCGGCGTGATGCTGCCTTACAGTCGAACACATGAATATGAGGCGGACAAGCTGGGCCTGATCTTCATGGCAAAAGCCGGCTACAATCCTGAAGCTGCCATCACTTTCTGGAATAAGTTCGGACAGCTTTCGCAGACCGGTACCGTAGGCGAATTTTTTTCCACCCATCCTATGAGCGATAAACGCATCGAAGAGATGAAGGCATATATGCCAAACGCCCTGGACCAGTACAGGACGGCACCAAACAAGAAGAACCTGGGAGAGACTTTGAAATAGCCTACAAGATACAAAGTTCCATAGGCACAAAGTAACAGAGTTTCTTATTGACAACTAACAACGAGCAACTGACTACTGACAATGAAAACACCATATCCAAAAGTAAACTATTTCCCCGACGGAAAATATGAGACAAAGCCCGGATCAGCAAAGCTCTGGCAGAGGATACTTTTCCTCGGGACACGCTGGCAGTTCTATTTCCATTCATTCAGGATCGCGGTCAATTCCGGAACACTCGCAAAAAAAGGTTTGTACGGACCCAATGAGCTCGCATACAACGCGTTTGACCTGATAAGATCCGCAGAGTACGTCGGCGGACGCGCCCTTGTCGAAGGGATAGACAACTTCACCAAGGTGGAAGGACCTGTGGTTGTCATCGGCAACCATATGAGCTCATTTGAAACCTATTCCCTTCCCTGCATGGTTCTTGAGCACAAGAAAGACACGATCCTAGTCGTTAAAAAGGAGCTTGTCGACTATCCGTTTTTCGGCGAAGTGGCCAAGATCTACGGAATTCCGGTGTCCAGGACGAACCCGCGCGAAGACTTCAAGACCATTATGACTGAAGGCGAAAGATACATAAAGGAAGGAAGATCAGTTATAATTTTCCCGCAGTCGACCCGCTCTGTCGAATTCAAACCGGAGGAATTCAACTCAATTGGCGTTAAACTCGCAAAACGGGCGAATATCCCCATCATTCCTTTTGCCCTGAAGACTGATTTCTGGGGCAACGGAAAGATTGTCAAGGATTTCGGTCCAGTTGATCCGAAGAAAATACTCCACTTCAGTTTTGGCGAGCCAATCCATGTGAAATCAGCCACCGGCAAGGATGAGCATCAACAGATCATCAATTTCGTCCAAGGCAAGCTTGCCGAGTGGAATAAAGAATAAATCTTAGATGTGGTTCTTCTCCTCGGCGATTAGGCCGATCAGTATGAAGACTCCTACGATCACCGATATCAGCCATACGTTGCTCAGCTGGGCCATGTATTTGACGAGAATCTTGCCGATAACCATCGTTATGAACCCATAACCTGCCGTGCAGAGGGCTACGAAAGCCCCGAATCTGACGAAAAAGTTTTCCTTCTTGATCTTCTTCATCAGTGCCTTATTGATATCACCTCCGTATACGCTCAGGACAACACCCACAAAAATAAGTATTATTTCCATGAGATGGCTGCGTAACAGCCTGAAAAAATCTTCTATGTACGGATTTATAAATTCCATCTGTTCTCTCCTGTTGTTAAGTATCCCGGGCATTCGTGCCCGAATTCAAGACGCAGACAGGAATGTCCGCGTTACTTAAGAATCTTCTCTATCTTTTCGAGTTCATCTTTTGAGAACTCGAGGTTTTTCGTAGCGGACACACAGTCCTCTATCTGCTTCACTGAACTTGCCCCTATCAGCGCCGAAGTCACAGTCTTTCTCCTCATAACCCACGCAAGAGCCATCTGCGCCAGACTTTGATCGCGCGTTTTCGCCAGTTCGTTCAGCGCTCTGACTTTAACAAGCTTATCTTCAGTGATATTGCCCTTCTTTAAAAAACCATGTTCCTTCGAAGCCCTAGAACCCTTTGGAATCCCCTTGAGATATCTGTCCGTAAGAAGCCCCTGAGCAAGAGGTGAGAACACAATGCAGCCAATTCCTTCAGTTTCCAGAACATCCAGAAGTCCGTCATCTTCGACCCATCTGTTGAACATATTATAACTCGGTTGATGTATCAGGCATGGCACGCCCATGGATTTCAATATCTTCGAGGCGTCTTCGGCTTGGCTGGATCTGTAGTTTGAGATACCGGCATAGATTGCTTTGCCCTGTCTCACAGCGTGTTCAAGGGCAGACATTGTCTCTTCGAGAGGAGTATCAGGATCCGGTCTGTGATGATAGAATATATCCACATGATCGATTCCCATGCGCTTAAGACTCTGCTCCAGGCTCGAAAGCAGATATTTCCTGGAACCCCATTCGCCGTAGGGGCCTGGCCACATGTAATATCCCGCCTTGGTCGAGATCACCATCTCGTCCCTATAACCGGCAAAATCCTTCTTCAGTATTTTTCCGAAATTGCTTTCTGCGGATCCGGGTGGCGGGCCATAGTTGTTAGCCAGATCAAAATGGGTAATGCCCAGATCGAAGGCTTTCTTCAGCATTTTCCTGCAGTTCTCAATATCATCAACTCCTCCGAAATTATGCCAGAGCCCAAGCGATATCGCCGGAAGCTTAAGTCCGCTCCGTCCGCACCTGTTGTATTTCATCCCTGAATATCGGGTTTCAGCTGGAACATATTTTTTCATTTATATCTTTTCCTTTCTTGAAGTAGGACAGGCTTTCCAGCCTGTTTTCTCCATTATTACGACGGGCTGGAAAGCCAGCCTTACTTTTTCAATTCCGCTTAAGGTAATTCCGTATAATGCGATTTCAATTACATGTTTTTAGTGTATTTCGCCTGCCCTGAGCTTGTCGAAGGGTGTGTTTCATGGTTATATTTCCACATGAATTTAAACCTTGAAAATCTCGTGGCTTCGAAAATAGACCGCGTAGTCGCCGCTGAACCTGGATCAGACGGCAAAGCCGTCATTTACATCCGGAATGCCGACAAGCTCGAGAAAAAGGAAATCCCTTTCCACCCGTTCATGCTCCTTTCAAATCCGGCTATACTCAACGGGTCAAATCTCCAGTTTGAAATAGTAAAATTAAAAGGTGACGCCATCTTCTGCTATCTTGCGAAGTTCGCAAATTCCGCAGACTATGAGGTCGCACTGAAATATCTGAAGAAATCCACGGGTTTCAATCCGACCTCGCCTTCAGCCCCGTTCAGGCTTTTCAACGACGATATCCAGCAACTTCTGACCTCCCAGCAGTTCAGGCTTTTCAGGAAGATGACTTTCAGCGACATCCGCAGGCTCCAGTTCGATATTGAAACTCTCATGACCGAAGGTTTCGAGTTCCCCAATCCCGAACGCGAAGGCGACAAAATCGCGATGATCAGCATGTCCGACAACACCGGCTGGGAAAAACTTCTCGTCCTCGAAGAACCATATTCCGAAAAGGCGCTTCTGGAAAAATTCATCGAAACCGTAAAAGAACGCGACCCCGACATCATTGAAGGGCATAATATCTTCCGTTTCGATCTGCCGTTCATACAGGCGCGGGCGAAAAGGCACAAGGTCAAACTCAACCTTGGACGCGACGGCAGTCCTGCCTCAAACCGTCCCTCGCGTGTCTCAATAGCCGAACGCACTATAAACTACTCTAGGTTCGACATCTATGGCCGACATGTAATCGATACTTACTTCCTTGCCCAGTTCTACGATGTCAGCTACCGGGAGCTTGAGGATTACGGACTCAAATCAATTGCACGCCATTTCGGAGTGGCGTCCAAGGATAGGACATATATCCAAGGGGATGAGATATCAGCGATGTTCTCCAAGGATCGGGAACGTATGAAAAAATACGCGCTGGACGATGTCAGGGAAACGCGCGCGATCGCCGAAATACTTTCACCCAGCTATTTCTACCAGACCCAGCTCATCCCCTACTCCTACCAGAACTGCGTAGTCCGCGGAAATGCGACCAGAATAGACGCGATGCTCGTTGCCGCATATCTTGAAAAGGAACAGTCCATTCCAGTTCCCGAACCAAGCCGGAGCTTTGCCGGTGCCCTGACCGAAGCTTTCTCTTCCGGAGTTTTTGAAAACGTCTGGCATTGCGACATAAGATCACTTTATCCTTCCATAATCCTCGCGGAAGACTGGATCCCCAAAAGAGACAGTTTAAAAATATTCTCTTTTTTCCTTGCTAGGCTCAGGGATTTCAGACTCCTTGCAAAAGATGCGGAGAAAAATGCCGATGCTAAAGAAAAAAGAGAATATTTTTATTCGCTGCAGTCTACATTCAAGATTCTGATAAATTCCTTCTACGGATATCTTGGCTTCTCGCAGGGGACGTTCAATGACTACACGATGGCTGAATCCGTGACCGGAAGCGGCAGGAGCATTCTGAGTTCAATGGTTAAATTCCTGAAAGACAGCGGTGCTCATGTCATCGAAATCGATACTGACGGTATTTATTTCCAGCCTCCTGCCGGTGTGAAAGATACGGATGTGATGAAAGACAGGATACAGAAGATACTTCCCAAGGGGATAGACGTTGAACTTGATTCTACATATCCTTCAATGTTCTGCTACAAGAGCAAGAACTATGCGGTCCTTTCGGATGGCGGGGAAATTTCAATAACCGGGGCGGCCCTTAAGTCCCGCGGTCTCGAGCCGTTCCAGCGCGAATATATGAAGAAAATCATCGAATATCTGCTGAAGAAAGATTTTGATTCGATCGAGAAGATGACTGCTGAATACAGGTCAGACATAGAAAACAGAAAATGGCCGCTTGCGAAATTCGCAAAATCCGAGACCCTCCAGGAATCTCTAGATTCATACAGGAGAGGAATAGACGAGGAGAACGGGAAAAGGAGCGCCGCATACGAGCTTGCGACCAAGTCCGGGCGCGACTACCGTGCCGGAGACCAGGTGTCTTTCTATGTAACCGGAACAAAGAAGAACGTATCCGTGGTGGACAACTCATGTCTTCTGAAGGATGCTCCAGCCGGACGCGATGAAAATATCGCATATTACCTTGCCAAGCTCGATGAACTATATAAGAAATTCTCGCCGTTCATGCCGAAATCCAAGCCAGCACACGATGACGAACCCGGCTTGGGGTTTTGAGTAACTCGTCCTCCTGCGGAGGATGCCCGAGGAAAGAATTATTTCTCTCACAAAGGCACAGAGCCACAAAGAATCATTTTCTCTACTTTTACGTCAGACGCTTTGGCCTGACCGATGGAGTGCGTGTGACAAAGTCACCGCTTTTGAATAAGCTGGGACAGGTTATTATTTCGATCCTTCTTTTACATTGTACTCTTGCTTGTCTGCATCCCATATGATTGTTAAGCTACGCAAGGGTTGTGTGTATTTATCCCAAAATTTGTCGGCTTCAATTTCCCTACCGCCGGCGGGACAGATATTGTCGTCAAAGTACTCCGGAGATTTGAACTCTTCATATTTAGGAAGTCGCAGGCACCGTAGCGCTTGTTCTCGAACGAATTGTACAATTCGTTCACGCGGGTCCCATATCTGATCTGGAGCAATTATTGGAGATGAATTCCGATTACGGAGGAAAGCTAATTCACAGAGTTGTTCAACTGCAACGATAGGAGATGCATTGGGAAGCATTGGTTTCTCCCTTAAAGTACAATTCTGATTACAAAAGTTGATAAGGTGAATAGGATCTAAAGGGGGTCCTCTTCTGGGTCCGGTCTGCCTAAGGTAGAATGGGATGTCGTTAACAACGACCAAAGGTTCTTTACGACCTGGGTGGGGTGGCATCTTAATGTCCGGTTTTTCTGGCAAAAAGAGAAGGTGACAGATATTGTAGATTCTCTCCTGGTCTAGTTTGAGGCGTTCTTGGTTCTCTCCGTTCCAGTCCATCGATATATATCGGTAGTGAATCAATGCCTCTATTGCTGCGACTTTGCCATGTTTGCGAAGACCGTTGACCGCTCGGATTAGTACAATCGGATCAAATCTGAGAGGGTTCATCTCCGGGGATTGGTGAATCAGGCAAATGCAATCCCAAACAGCCGCCGAAACAGGCTTTTCAATACCTTCAACTTTAAACATACTACCGTCAGAGTTCGGCTTTGCAATGTCTGTGAAATTAACGATCTCGACACTGGTTACAGCGTCATTGTCCTTTATGTTTGTATCGTCTTGCTTATTGCCGTAGGTACAGATGAGGTAAGACATCGGCCCGACCTGATCCCTGGACCAAGGTGGCTTTGCACCAAATACACTTCGCTGATTACGGTAGAAATAATTATGCTTGGGCAATACTTTGCGGATCTGTTCCCTTGTCATACCTAGACGGATGTCAGACTTCAGATCGTCAAAGTCTGCAAGTGCTATCATCATCCAGGAAATCATCAATAAGACAGATGTTATCTTCATTTTCCACTAACCCATTAATAGCATATTGGACGCGAAATCATCTTAATGAAACTATGGTAAGAATAACGTATCATCCGTGTTGTAAAACGCAAGAGAAAGAGAATGAGGGATTCCGGAGCACTGGCGACCCGCCGGCAGTTCTTCAGCAATGTAACACAGGCATCTTGCCTGTGCTCTTATTGTCTGAAGAGATTCAATACAAAAGCAATTGCCGGCAAAATGCCGGCTCTCCATGGAAAATACCCGCAGGAAGAACTTTCCTGCGGGTATTCCTCATTATTATCTAAACTTCGGAAGCGTGCTGCCGTGCGCCTTGATAAGATCGTCACAGAGCGAGCGGATCTGATCGAGAGTCAGTTCGGCGCGGGTATGCGGATCCATCATGGCGGCATGGTAGATCTTTTCCTTCTTCAGGGTTGCTGCAGCTTCAATGGCGAGCAGATGCACGTTGATATGCGTCCTGTTGAGCGCCGCCAGCTGTTCGGGGATTTCGCCGACATAGCATCCGTTGATGCCGTTCCTGTTTATCATACAGGGGACTTCCACGCATGCGTTCGCCGGAAGATTCGGGATCAGCCCGTTATTGATGATGTTGCCGCCAATCTCGACAGGCCTGTCAGTCAGCACGGCATCCATGATATACGAAGCGTATTCATGTGATCTTGAATGTGTGAGGTTGGCATTGTTGATGATCTCCTCCTTCTGCTTCTTCCAACCCTTTATCTGGCCGATACAGCGTCTGGGATACTCGTCGAGCGGTATATTGAGTTCCTCAATGAGCTCAGGATGTGTGCTCTTAATGAAATAAGGATGATATTCAGCGGTATGCTCAGACGATTCGCTGTTATAGTATCCAAAATTCCTCATCATCTCGAAACGGACCATGTCCCAGTGTTTCTTCGCGCCTTTCTTCCTGGCGGCATCGTTCATGGCAAACGCCCTCTTCTTGATTTCAGGATAGAGGTCCTTTCCGTTTTCATCCTTTATCTCAAGGAGCCATGACATGTGGTTGATGCCGGCGACTACCCATTTCGTCTTTCCTTCCTTGAATTCCATGCCAACATGCCTGAGCAGGCCAGGAGCACAGCCCTGGACCGAATGGCAGAGTCCGACCGTCTTTACGGCCGTATGCCTCTGCATGTAACCGGAAAGCATCGACATCGGGTTGGTATAGTTGAGGAAAATTGCGTTCGGACACACATCCTGCATCTCATCGGCAAACGACTTCATCACGGGGATCGTCCTGAGCGCCCTGAATATACCGCCTATACCAAGGGTATCTCCGATAGTCTGAAGCAGGCCGTATTTCTTGGGAATTTCAAAATCTATCACTGTCGAGGGCTTGTATCCGCCGACCTGGATGGCGTTGACGACGAAATCAGTGCCTTTGAGCGCCTCTTTGCGGTTTTTCGTGCCGAGATGCGCAGTGATTTTCGCCTTTCCGCTGTTCACGTTCTTGTTAAGCATGTCCATCATCAGCTTGGACTCCTTCAGCCTGTCCACATCAATGTCGTAGAGGGCGATGTGTGAATCGCTGAGTGACGGGGTGAGGAGGCTGTCCCCAAGTACGTTCTTGGCAAACACTGTGCTTCCTGCGCCCATGAAGGTTATCTTGGCCATTTTAATTTCTCCTTTTACATTTTGAGATAATTCTTGCTTTTGTAATGTTCTAAAATTATACTATGAATGAGTCAAAACAATTGTCATAATTTGATAAGATTTACCAATTTGTGATATGAAATACGCCCATATACATTTTAATACTGTCGATTCCATGGAAGTATTCCCCTATCCTACCAATATCGGGCTGGAGACCAGGGACAATCATGAGACGTACCACATTGAAGGAAGCAAGCGGACAGATATGCTCCACTGTATTTTCCAATACACACTCTCAGGATATGGATGTTTCCGCGATGCTGGCGGTGAACATGTTCTCAGTCCCGGAAGCGGATTCCTATGCGAGTCCAGAGACAAGGCCATTTCATACTACTATCCGGAAAATTCCAGGACACCATGGCGCTTCATATACATCGCGTTCCGCGGTGAAACAGCTTTCACCATGGTCAGGAACATGGTGAACAGATTCGGCCATGTATATTCAACTCCTCTCAACCATCCGATGATAACAAGAATGCAGGCCTATTTCAAACATATGGAAAACCAGCAGGTCATTTCCGTGTCTGAAGGCTCAAGGCTTGTCATGAACATCATTAATACCTTGACAGAAAGCCGCGAGGAAAGGAAGATCGACGAACCGGAAAATCTACTCCTGAGAAAGTCCGTCGAGATACTTAGCAGGAATACCGAAGGGACAATGAAGGTCGCCCAGCTGGCAAAACTCTCAGGAGTGTCCAGGGAACATCTCACCCGCGTTTTCAGTCAGATGACGGGGCTTCCTCCGCACAGGTTCATCAACAGGAGGAAGATAATTGAGGCTTGTTCGATCCTGGACAGTGGAAAAACCAGCATTAAAGAAATATCTGACAGCCTGGGCTACAAATCCTCGGCTCATTTCACCCGGACATTCAAACGGGTAATGAAAATGACACCCAGCGAATATATGAAGAACAAGCTAATGCCGGCCCTATAGAAAAGGTTAAGACTTGCTGATTTCCTTCCAGATTCCGTCCAGAGCCTCTGCCGCGCCGGCTTTAATTTTGAAATCGACCATCTTGGACAGGATCGTGTCGCAGGGATTGATTTCGACTGTTGGAACACCGTCCTGACGCGCCAAGATAACTGGACCTGAAATATAAGGGAAAACTCCGGATGTGCCGACGGACAGGACTATATCAAATTTCATGCTTTCCAGCCTGTAGATCTGCTGCAAGGCCTTTTCCGGAAGCATTTCGCCAAAAAGAACCACGTTAGGACGGATCATCCCGCCGCATTCCGGACATTTGGGCGGGAGCGGGACTGCTGTTCCATAACCGGCGAGGAAAACTTCAGAAGTTGTTCTAAATCTGCACTTGGTGCAATAGAGTTCTGAGGCATTTTCATGGACCTCGATCAGGTTTTTAGAGCCGGCAGACCTGTGGAAATCGTCGATGTTCTGCGTGAGCACCCAAGTTCCCGGTTTAATTTTCTCAATGAGCGCAATGACTTCGTGTCCCCGATTAAATTTTGCACCCTTGCAGGCTGAACCAATCTGCCAGAGATATTTCCAGGTGATTTCGGGATGTTTTGCAAGCATTTCCCCACTCAGCGCATCTTCAATTGGAATTCCTTCATCGGTATGCTTGTCGTCGTAAAGCCCGCCGATACCGCGATAAGTCAGAAGTCCGGAATCAGCTGAAAGTCCTGCTCCGGTTATGAAAAGTATATTTCCGGATTTTTCAATGATCTTCGCAACTTTGGATATTATGCTGTCCATGATAGGCGCACTAATTATTAAGGATCACTACCGCACCTGAATTGGCATCAATTGATATTTTAGCTTTTTCTCCACTGATTTTACCAATTATGAGTCCAGCAGGATATTTCTTGTCCAGTTTCCATCCGTCGGAGATTTCCAGTTCAGTCTCAATCCGTTCTGGACTTACGTTTACAAGGACATATATGCGCTTGGTTTTTCCAGCCATGTGTTCTGTGACGTTCAGGAATGGGTGATTGCTTTTCAACGCACGTCTCCGGCAGAAAGGTTCAGCAATATGCCTGAAAATTTTCCAGGCATCGCAGGTTTCCTCCGACTGGAAAGAAGAAGGCGTGGAAATCATGAGCTGTTCAACCGGCAAAGTCAGGAGATATAAAATGCCTTTCCCGTATTTCGCTTTGAAAAAGACCGGACTTCCCCCGACATTGTTCCCGAGAATTTCCGCTTTTTTATTTTTGATGGTGAGATTCGTTTTCGGACTGAAGGAAACCGTGGGACCGTCTTTGATCCCGTGCATGACGAACGACGACTTAGATGTTCCTGTTGATCTCGACTGGAGTTCGACTCCGAAGACTTCGTTGAAATCCGTGAAATATGCGTCATCCATCGAAAGGTAGAGTGTTGCGCCAGCCTTGACCTTGTCCAAAATTTCGTTCCACTTTGGACGCAGGATGGAAGCCATGCCGCTGGCAGAAGGGATAAGATACAGTTTTGAATCTTTCAAAGGCTGCTGTGCATACTGGAATTCAATATCGAGCCCCGCCTGTTTCGCGAGGATAAAACTACCATAGGCCGCTCCCCACTGATCGCTGTCCGAAGGAAGAATGCAGACGGCTTCGACGGTCCGCTCGGGAAGTTTTTCAAACGGCATGGCATCAAGGAACTTCCGGAACTTTGCGAATTCCGCAGCCATGGGCTTTGGCGAATAGTCCTTTTTGAAAAGTCCGAGCTCACATTCCATTGCGTTCCTTACATAGGGCTGGTGCATCAGGTGCTTCTGGTCAAAGGCGCACCACCAGAGAAGCCCTCGGCAGTCATTCGCCCAGAGCGAGAACATGCTT
>JANYBI010000153.1 GCA_025360875.1 Lentisphaerota bacterium | reverse complement strand
TCACAATAGGCAACAGCGTCACCACTATTGGAAGCGAAGCGTTCCGTGACTGTAGCAGTTTAACCGGAGTCTATTTCCATGGCAACGCCCCCAGTTTTGGATCCTTTTTGTTTAACGGTTCCCGACAAGTAACCGTTTATTACTTGCCGGGGACGACGGGCTGGGGACCCACCTTTGCCGATTGTCCAACGAAGTTGTGGAACCCGGATGTGAAATAAAGTATCTACCGGAGTCATGCTTTGCTTTCTTCGCGTTCTCCGCGCATTCTCAGCGTTCTCCGCGGTTAAATCTCTGGCATTTTCCCCTTATTTTTATCAATCTACTTTCTTCAAATGGATTTTAGACTAAGCTATTGATTTATGTTCTGGTCACCTATATAGTGATCAAAATCATATCACTCCTTATATAAAGGGAAACAACTATGAAACCTAGACTTTTCCTGTCACTTATCCTGCTATGCAATCTCTACCTTCCTGTGTTTGCCGCCGGAGATGATATTGACAATCTGCTCAACGAAGAACCTGCAAAAAACCAGGGTGGCGGAGCTCTCGGCGAAACTGGCCAGACAGTTACATTCCGCCTCGTGAAAGCTTCGGATCCAGCTAAAAGCATTGACGACCAGCTGTATTGGCGGACAGTGCCGGGACTTATCTCGGCGGAAACATTTCCTCCGCGTTTCCGTCTTGGCGGCGCCGATGTCATCGCCCCGGCATTCAAAGATAAGACCGAGGGCGTGGAAGTTGAAATGGAATATCCCACACAGAACAAAGCCCCTATGGCGGAAGGCAGCGGCAAACTGACACCCGGCGATATCCCTTTGACAATGCGTGACGGAACAGCAAGGTCACAGCATCCCGCCATCAAGATAGAAGGATCTGAAGTCCGTATCCTGTGCGCACCGGTAAAACTTGAGGCCGTTGACGCCAGCGGCCGGCCTATCCCGACACAGATGACTGTCAATTTCAATAACCAGAGCCTGCTGCGCAAGGAAGGTAAATTCTGCCCGCTCGTGCTCTGGTTGCCGGTGGGAGTGAATTATGATTCCAGCCTTGGCTCTTTCCAGCTCAAACCGGACGGTTCGATTGTGGCCGTAGGCAACCTTCCCGCAGATGTGACCCAGACCAAGGAAGGTTTCCGACTGACAGTCAAGGCTTCCGCCAGCGAAGGCACGGCGGCAGACTCGAAAGTTGCACCGGCGCCTGGAAAACTTTTCCTCGCGGCGAACCGCAGACGCAGCGTCTTCGCGCAGTCGGAATCTCCGGTCTTCTATGTTTTCATGCCGAAAGGTTTTGCCGGCGGAGAAGCTAAGCTCACAGCGGCACCGGCTGCAGGCGGAGATGCATTTTCCCTGGGGACACTGGCGCTTCCGGCAGTTAAGGATGCGCGTTTTGATTCACGGTTTTTCATTGTTCACATGCCGGATCTGCCGACAGGCGCATACCGTCTGACACTGACGGTATCCGGCGCCACCTGTGAGCCGCTGCCGTTCCGGACAGTCTCCTTATACAAGAGGAGTCCGTTCTTTGTCCACACCATGAGCGGCTGCACGGAACCATGGCCTGACGATGATGCAGGCCTGAAAACCCTTCACGAAGCCGGTATTGAGATGGTCACAAGCACCGGACACCACAGCATGATGGACACGCTCATGCCCGTCATTGATCCCAAGGTGGCCGCCGAACATCCGGAACTTCCGCAGGAACTGGCTTTGAAGCGCCAGTTCAACGATCAACTTCTGGAACGCATCCTGGTGAACGGCATCACAACCATCGATCTGACACCGATCCGGGGCACCGGAATGTACCTGGAAACCCTGTCCTACCATCACAGCTACAAGCCCAGCGTGGACCGCATGATAAAACATATGCAGATCTATGCCCAGCAGACGGCAGACTATCCCTCTTTCGGCGGCGTGAACTACTCCTGGTTCCCGGCACTGTTCGGATACGCGGAAGGCGGCGTGCCGACGGACGCACATGTAGGTGACCGCAACCGCGTGCTGAACGAGACCGTGGCCAAGGCGGGATTTGCCACACCAACAAAGGAGCAGATGGAACAGTACAAGCGCGACAAACTCTCCACCTATCCGCAGAAGCGCGACGCAGCTCTCGCGATCATGCGCGCCGCCGTCGCCCAGCGCGACGCCACCTTCAAATTTGGTTTCGGAGCGCATAACAAACTTTATAATGATGCCGTGCGCGAAGTCAGGCCCGACCTGACATGCACGCTCTTTGAAAATGCAGGACACGATGCGGAAGGCAAGCCCGCAAAACACCTCTTCGGCGACATGGCCGCAGCTTGCTACGAAAGCTACTCCGACTACGGTGACTGGCCCATGTCATCCGCATTCACCACCGACTGGATCAAAGGTACAGCGCCCGGCATGCCGGTCTGGCTGACAGTCTGCTGGGGCATGACCACCGAGAGCAACAACAAGAGCCTGTTCCAGGCATTCGCACGCGGCATGGACGGCGGCGGATTCCCGATGCAGGCGAGCAACGGTAATGCGGAACTCGCACGCCGAGGCAAGGCGATGCGCGTTCTGCAGAGCTATGGCGCATTGACCGAGCATGCGAAGCCTGACAACCGCTTTGCCATCCTCACCACTCAGGCGGAGCAGACTTTCCAGGGCCGTTCCTATTACGATGTGCACGCCCTGTACTACCACATGACGCGTCTTGGATGCGCTCCTGTCGTGATCAGCGACGACACCATCATCGCCGCCGGCTCGATCCCGGAATCGGTCAAGGTCCTGCTGATCGGCCGCCAGGGCCAGCCTCTGGAACCGAAGCTCAGCGACGCGATAGCCGCCTTCCAGAAACGTGGAGGGAAAGTCATCACCGCCGCCACCTGCGATATAAAAATTCCCGGAGCCATAGAGGTCGCCGTCCCGATCAAGAACATCTGGGAATACAGCGGATTCACTCAGACCATCCATGCAGAGATGTGGCGCGAATTCCTTGAGAAATGGAGGAAACCGCTGGCGGAAGCATTGGCGAAGACCGGTGTTCCAGCACTCGCCACCACCGATCCGGAACAGGCAATCGTCCTGACCATGGACACGCCGACAGTACGTTATCTGATGGTGATTGCCGACAAGAAGGAAACAAGTTCCAGCTTCTTCGAATCCATTGACAATCTGCCGATCAGCGTTGCCGACACCGGCTGGCAGGTACGCGATCTCGTGAAACAGAAGGATCTGAAAGCCGAGAGCAAGGACGGACGTACGCAGTTCAACGTCGACTTGATCACCGAACCGGCGACACTGATTGCGCTCTACAAGGCGCCACCCGCAAAAGTGTGTGCGAAGATCGCAACGGCACCGCGCGCCGGAGAGGAAATCGTCTTCACCGCCGATGTCACAGACAACGCTGGCAAGTCGATGGGACCTGTGCCGGTACGTCTGAAACTGTCAGATGCCGCAGGAGCTGAGCGTATGCAAGTTTTTGCCGGCGCCGGAGATTTGGAGCATTACATGGTCCCGCGCCTTGAACGGACGGGAACCTGGAAACTGGAAGCCCAGGAACTGCTCACGGGACTTAGCGTCACCCTTGATGCCGCCGTTCAGCCCGGTACGGCAGCTGCCACCGTGGACGATGGAGATGTCCACGTAGTTGATGAGCGTCTGCTGCAGTTGTTCACCAAACGCACTGGCGAGCTTCTGATAATTGTCGAACCCGGCCAGGAAAAACTTCTGTCTCTGGCACAGGATATGGAAAAGAAACTGGCTGCCGCCGGAGCCACCGTGCGAATATGGCAGGTGAAGCCGGAGGAATTCGATACCATACCGGTCCGCTGGTATCCGCGCACTGCTGACACGCAGCGGCTGAAACTTGTCGATGAAGGCAAACTCATCGGCTACCGCGGCAACATGGTCCCCTATATCGACAAGAAAGCCCGTGCACATGTTCCGGAACGCGGCGGATATACTGAGATTGAACCGCTGTGGATGGTCGGGAAGGACTGCATCATCTTTTCCGGCGGCCAGCTCTGCGAAAGCCTCCGCGCCGTTTCCGCCTGGGTCAATACTCCGAACGTGCCGGGACACGGACAGGGCCGTATATTGGTTGCCCTCAGTCCGTTCAACGCCGACAGGGATGCACTTGCGATCCTCGCAAACGATCCGGATGGGATGCGCAAGGCCGCGGACCGCGTGATCGCGGCGTATTCGAAACGTGCGACACCAGTCGCCGCGACTTCTACCGCAGCCGCCAAGCCGCCCGCCAAATGGGAATTGCAGAGCGACAAGACCGCCCAGCAGCCGCTGGTCTGCGACTATATTGGTTTCACTCCGCTCCGCAGGATCGAACGCCTCATGGCGACTGCGGACGGCAAAGCTGTCGTCATGATCAACGGCAAAAAGGACACGATCGCATTTGTCGATCCCGCTGGCAAAGTGACCGCCACCGCAGCTCCGGAGGGTGGCGTACGCGAATACGATCGTATCGACAACCAGGGCAATCTCTGGCATTATCTGCGCAATCCGCTGGAATCTAACGAGGCCTGGCATTTCGCCACCGCCCATAGCGTACCTGTGAAATGTATCGCTCCCGACGGCACTCTGGTCCGGGAATTCGAAGCGTTGCGCGGCAAGACCGACACCCTGCCCTGCGAATGGTATTTCGAAGGTTCGCTGCCAATATCTCCCGACGGCAAAGGCGCCGCACTCGGACGCAAGAACGGACTGCTCTTCGGCAAATTCGGGGAGCTTGAGTGGAAGCGCTACGACGATCTTCCGTTTGTCCAGCTTGAATACGAAGTGCGTACCGGGCGTTTCCCTGTGGCGGTGACTTACTCGCCTGACAGCACCTGCGTCTTTTTCACCATGGACTGCCGGCCCCGCATGGGCGGCATGGGCGTGCCTCAGCCGCGGCCAACAGGTTCGGAATCAGTGCTGCTGGATCTCACCACCGGACAGAAACTATGGAGGCTGAGAGACGAAGATCCTGTCGCCGCCACCTATTCGTCCGGTGCAGGTTTCGTGGCAATAGCTGAAAAAGGCGCGGTAACCGCATTTACAGATCTCATGGGCAAGGCTTTCCTGGTCAGCCGTGAAGGCAAAATACTTTTCAGCCAGGACGCAGGAAGCAAACCTGTAGGCAACGAAGGAGTGAAAACTCCAAAAGGCGGAATAGGTGTCTGCATCTCCAATGATGGACAGGTGGCGGCGTTCGCATTCACACGCAAACTTCTGCTGGTGAAAGGCGTCACTGCAAAGGAAATAGACCTGCCCGGAATCTGTTCCCTGTCCATGAGCCCTGACGGCACGCTGACCGTTGTCGGTCTCAACGATGGCTCCATGAAAGCTTTCAAGCCCGACGGGTCGTCAGCATGGAACCGTGAGCCTGATGGCGTGAATCCCTACGTTGCGATCCTCGCAAATCATCAGACGCTGGTTGCGATCTCCACCGGCGAACTCGTCACCCTGGACGCCAACGGCAAGGAACTGCGGCGCGTCAATGTCGCGGAAATTGCCGATCGCGAGAAGCATGTTCCTGCGAAGTCCGCAAATTTCCAGGCCCTGCTGAAACCACGCGAATACTATGGCCCGGGAACTCTCGACACTGCGAAAAAGATGCTCAAGGCGGAACGCGTCGCAGCCTGGCAGCCTCCCGCAGGCAACGGCACAAAACTGTATGAGTTCACTTTCTTCCCGGTTACGACCCCTATCGATCTGAAAGCTGCTCCCTCCGTGAAGGACTGCTTCGTGCATGTAGTCTACCGGCGTCCCGTTGAAAACAAGACGCTGCAGGTGATCACCAAGGGCAAGGACGGCGAGGAAACTTTCACTCTCGACCTGCCTACTCCGGAATACCGCGAAGTGGACATCCCGATCAGGGGACCCAACGCCAGTGTCACGATCAAGACGGACGGTCCTGCGGAATTCGCAGAAGTCTCCATCTGGAAAATTGAATGGCCCGGCGCAAACCGCGCCTATGTCAAACAGCCGGGTGCAGGTCTGACTGATGCCGGCGCAGGAATCATCGGTGAGGAGGAGAACAAGGGCAAAGGCGGCGATGATCTTGATGGCCAGGCCGCGGAAGACATGCTGGACGGCAACGAGAAAGCTTCCGCCGGCGCAATGAAGGAATGCAACCTCTGGATATTCAACACTGATCCCGACCAGGTGTCAGGCTGCTGGATTAAACCGCGTCTCTCGCCCCTGGAAGCCGTGGACGGCAAACGGTTCGGCAATGGCAAGAAGCTGGCGTGGGCTTTAGGCGACAGCAGATATGCCCCATACCGTGGCGCCTGGGTTACGATCAATTTCGGTCAGCCGGCGGAGTTCACGCTGGTGGCGACATACGACTTCGCCAACAAACAGTCTGCAGCTGGTCTCAATCTCAATGTCTTCAGCGGCTTCGACGAAAAGGATTCCGCAAGCGGCAAAACAGTCGCAGCAAAAATCGGAAGCGATCAGTTCTGGAATCTTTTCCCCTTGCCCAAAGGTACGAAAATCCAGATCCTGGGCGCACAGACCTACACCGATAGCGGCACATGCGGCCTGACCGAGGTGGAAGCGTATAAGTAAAGATCACTGCACAGGTCGGAATTCGATCAGATGCTTTTTCCCGCCGACAAGCAGCTTGATCTTCACTGCCTTTCCAAATATCGGAGGGGAATCCCAGCATGCGGAAATTGCCGGAGATTCCTTTCCTCCATATGTCATGACAATGTGTCCGAAAAGGACCTGTTTCCCTTTCTGCGATGCGGTGTAGCGGACAGCAGGTTCGTTCTCGGCATATATCGGGGACCAGAAACTCTCATTCCGGAGTAGAGACTGTCCTGGCAGCTCAAGATTCTGGACAAGCACATTGCCGTCGCTGCGCTGCGAGAAGATACGGCCGTCCCTGATTACGCTGGCATCTTTTCCAGGAAAAGTGAAACTGACCGTATAATCATGCTCCTGCTGTCCAGTTCCCCAGTCCAAAATTACGAAGGTGTTTTTCCTGTCATACCAGATAGTCCTGCCCACTGTCGGGCTTCCGGAAAGTCCGGCATAACCGCTGTGATGTGCGCTGACAAGAATATGATCGTCCTGCACTTCCCATGTGTCCACCTTGAATCTGGAATCATCAGTCCTTTCAAGGTCAGCATGATTCACGCCATCGAGACTGATGGTATTGTGCGCCGGAGTGCCGACAACCCAGTCGCGCTCCTTGCTTCCGTCATACATCCAGCGTCCCGGATCGCAGAGCAGCGCTCTTTTGAAACCATAAAGTTCGAAGCTCAGCAGGTCGGAATGTCCATGCCAGCTGCCTTTCGGACCACAGTCGAAAACAAGCTGGCAATCATCTTCCCCGTCTCCGGATCTCATGACATAATATCCCGAATCCTTCAGCCCTACTGCTGCAGGGCGGACATCGTCCGCACCATGGAACTTGTCCATCGGACCGAATATCCACACATCACGCTGGCTGATCTCGTCAAGCCTCCCCCATTTCGGTTCATCAAGGGCGAATGAAACGGCAGCCAATGCGCCCTGGCTGCGCACATAGTCAGCATCTGACAGTATGGGGAATGTCCCGTCCGGATGCAGGAGCTGGTAGAACGCCTCCGCCGCCTGATGGAGTTTCTTGATTTCCGGCTCAACCGACGTCCGGCCGTTGAGCTTGGCAAGCCAGAACGGTTCCAGGAACCAGCATATGCATCCGATATGGTAGTCCATGCTCTGCTCACAGTGCATGCCATCTGCACGGAACTGCATATTCAGACATCCTCCCAGACATTGGAGAGCATGCTTCTCCCAGGCGGAACTCTTCTTGAACTCGGGGAAAAGCAAGGCGATGTCCAGCATTCCCTGCGCCTGCATTATCAGCCAGTTGCTTCCTCCTCCGGAAGATGGTGTCAGCTTTTCCAGGAACATGGCGTGCAGTATGAGCCGGTGGAGGAACAAGGTGTTGATCTCAGGAGTCCAGGGTTCCGTGGCGCAGACGAGGAAATAAGTCCAGATCCAGGTATCGCCGCGTATGGCTGTGTCAAGCAGTTCCCATCGCGGTTGTCTGGGCTGATACTTGCCTTCCGAGATCTGGTCAAATGGCGGCCTGCCCTGCTCTTTGCACCAGCTGACGATCTGCTTTTCAAGTTCACCGATATAACGTTCCTCGCCTGTAAAACGGTATGCCATCGCGAGCTCGATCCAGAACCGGTGCCTGTTGAGTGAGCACAATGTCTGCGGATCGGACGTCGGCGACGCCAGCCACGTAAAGCTTTCCGGAAGCTGGACATTATATGGTGAAGCATAACCGTCATCATGGGGAAACTTATGTTTCATGACCGCATCTGCATGTTCAATGACTTCCTTCATTCCCTGCGGCAATCGGGATCGGATCCAGTCGGCACGTCCGGCAATTTCCTTTTCCGTGAAAAAGAAACGCGGGGCTTTCCGCGAACGCATATGCTGCAGCAAACTTCTGTCAAAACCGGCAGAGTCCCCGGCTTTCAAAAACTTCGCAAGCTCTCCTGCGTTTCCGCCCGTCCAATTTTCGAGAAGCTCCGAGCGCTCCTTGTCAGTGACAATAGATTCTGCCTCTTTCATGTTCAACTCTCCCGTCTTATTGAATCTTTGACCAGCTGTTCAAACTCGCCGACTGTCCGCTGGATTGTGAATTTCTGCGAAACTCGCAATTTCCCTTTTTCACCGATGCTTCCGGAAAGTTCCTTGTCCCGCAGGAGACTGCAGACACGTTCCGCCATCGATTTGCAATCTCCGGGTCCGACCACAAAACCTGATATGCCGTCTTCAATTATCTCCGGTATTGCGCCACTGTTTACAGATACGACAGGCTTGCCAGCAGCCATCGCCTCTACGACAATTCTCCCAAAAGGTTCACGGGCGGCCGGCAGGACGACACAATCAACACTTTGCAGCAGACGGGGAATATCCTCTGCAAATCCTGTCCAAACAAAATGATCCTGTAGCCTTTTTTCAGCAATTAAATCTTCCAGTTCCCGGATATAACTCTGCTGATCAGGATGTCCCGTATCTCCTGAGAGGACAAAGACAAGATCAGGCATCTGTTCTCTTAAAATGGAAGCCATGGTTATAAAATCCCTGTGCTCCTTCCAAGGTACAAACTGCGCGACCATCAGCACAATCTGCTTTCCAGAAGGAAGACCTGGAAATGCAGCGGCTCCAGCGTTTCCCTGATGACTGAAACGTTCAACGTCAATACCATTGTATATAATCTGGATCTTTTTGCTCGCTCCTATCTGCGCTTTCAGGTTTTCAGCTACCGCTGCAGAAATAGCTATTATGCGTTTTGCGAACTTCGCAACAATTGGTATAAGAAGAGGATGTCTTGCCAGATCACGTTCATGCCATAACATGGGAATCCGCAACAGTAAAGATACCGGAACGGCATAAATGCTGGCAGTAAAACTGTTGGCATGGATAATATCGATTTTTTCTTTCCGGCATATTCCGAGCAGGATGAACGTCACTCTCAGGCAGTTGAAGCCTGTCGCCAGCCAATATATCGGATTAAGAGACTTGATCATTGGCCTCATTGGCACAACTGTCGTAGTGATTTTACGAGAAAGAAGAGTATTTAGCAAAGGGCCTTCAGGAACTGCACAGATAGGGACAAAGCCATCGGAAAGGTTTGTCACCAGATCGACAAGGGAAAGTTCCGCACCGCCGATATTGGAGGCATGGTGGACAAACAATATTTTTATTGGTCTGGAATTGCTCAAGAAAAACTCCTAACTTTGACTGCATAGGCTGGAGTTCAAACTTTCCGTGTCCGCCGTAGCATCTTAGCGAAGGCGGAAGTTTGTCTTAAATTTGCTGGTAGTAGCGCATGTTTGCGCGTTCTTGAAATAGAATAACGG
>JANYBI010000129.1 GCA_025360875.1 Lentisphaerota bacterium | reverse complement strand
ACAGGGTGTAGGGTGAATCCCAGAAAACGGCATAAGTCTCACCCTTCCTGACATATCCCTTATTGTCCCTCAGCCAGGCGAGAAGCTGGGTCCGGGTGTTATTTAAGTTCTTATAGGTATATGAACCGCTGCCTCCGGCCGATATTACAGTTTTCTTTTCGCTGTTGATGACTTTAACTAACGTGGTGTCTTTTAGCACCCTGTCCTTGTCAACACCGCAAAGATAGAATCTCATTTTCGCCTTCGAGGTGTTGTTGTAATCAGCCTCGACCGGGAGGGCCTTGGGGATTTTCCTCTTGTCAATATACTCGTACAGCCTCGAGG
This sequence comes from Lentisphaerota bacterium, assembly GCA_025360875.1. GTDB lineage: Bacteria > Verrucomicrobiota > Lentisphaeria > Victivallales > GWF2-50-93 > GWF2-50-93. The sequence goes on along the minus strand of JANYBI010000129.1, from coordinate 9,645 downwards.
AAAGAATTTTGGAACAAGTGAAGTAATCCTGGGCTAATTCCGTCTGGATCACCCTGGATTCGGGGATTTCCTTTTCCTCGATCACACCTGAAGGAGTTACCTTGTAGGCTTCCTGATATGTCGTGCATCCGACGCCGAAAACTACAGTCAGGAATGACATGAAAAGAATGTTTCCCGCCATTTTTAATTTTATTTTTATCATGGATTTCCTCATTTTTTTATTACTATAATCTGATTTTTGAACTATTTTAGGTGTTTTAGCCTGAATAATCCAGGTTAGGAGAACTTTTTAACCAAAGGAGCCAATTGCCTGCAGTTGGCTTAAGGGGGACCTTTAGGCATGTCTTCTCAATATGGGCTATGGAAAAGATTCTGGCCTCTGGCCTCTTCCCAGTTTTTCGGCGTGTTCAATGATCATGCGTTCAGGGCCGTCGCGATTTTCGCAGTCGTCGGCGCCGAATCAAGCTCATCGGAAAACGCGGCTTTCATATCCATCATAACAATGGTGTATGCCCTGCCCTTCATCCTGTTCCCATCCCCTGCAGGATTTCTCGCGGACCGTTTCGCGAAAAGGAACGTGATAGTCCTGATAAAGTTCATCGAGCTCTTCTTCATGCTGTCCGGCACCATCTGCCTTGCGAAATTCGCAAGCTGGGGGCCCATGCCTCTGGCACTGATAATGTTCCTGCTCGCGGCACAGAGCGCCTTCTTCAGTCCTGTCCTCAATGGAATCCTGCCCGAATACTTCTCGGAGAAGGAGATCTCCAATGTGAACGGATTGAAGGAAATGCTCACGATGATCGCCGTCATAGTGGGCATGTGCTCGGGAATCATAGCCAAGGCCCTTGCAGGACAGGAACTCTACAAGTGCGGACTTTTCCTTTCATGCTTCTCCTTCACCGCCTTCATAATGTCTTTGGCGATAGTGCCGGGACTTCCGGCGAACCGTCTAGCGAAATGGAGCTGGAACTGGTTCCGGGGATACATTGACGGCTTCAGACTCGTCAAGGAAAAGAAGCCGGTACTGCTCTGCGTGCTAGGCGATGCGTTCTTCACGGCGATCGGAACCGGCATACAGGCGCTGCTGATCGTCCATGCGAAATACGCGCTGCACCTGACAAAGGAAATCGAACAGGGAATAATCCAGCTCGGACTGGCGTTCGGAGTCGGCTCAGGATGCTATCTGGCAGGCAAACTCTCCGGCAGAAAGGTCGAACTGGGGCTCGTTCCTTTCGGCGCGATTGGCATCGTCGTATTCCTTATCCTTATGATAGTAATGCCGGGAGCACCATTCTTCCTTCCGGAAATTCCCAAGATAGGGCAGCTGGGAGTCTATCCTCTGCTGATGACGAGCATCTTCCTACTTGGAATCAGCGGGGGTCTTTTCATGGTCCCGCTCCGCGCGTACATCCAGAGCAAGACGGAGGCATCGACAAGGGGAACTCTTCTCGCCAATGCGAACGTCCTATGCTTCGGCGCGATGATCCTGTCCGGGTTCCTGATGCTCACACTCACCGGCGGAATCGAGAAATCCGACACACATAATTTCTTCGGCCGGATACAGAGCTGCTTCCTGTCGCTTGACGCTTCGACATTGCTGATGGCCATGAGCGTAGTCACCATATGCGCCTCCGTCTACGCATGCATAACCCTCCCGGAATTCATGCTCAGGTTCTTTGTCGTCTTCCTCACAAACACCGTCTACAAGATCAAGCTCGAAGGCGAAGACAATATTCCCGCAAAAGGGCCGGCCCTGCTCGTGGCGAACCATGTCTCGTTCGTCGACGGCCTCCTCATCACCTCATGTACGTCCAGATTCGTGCGCTACCTGATGTACAAGGACTATTATAATATGACCTATCTTTCAAATGTCTTCAGGTGGTACGGATTCATCGAGGTGCCACCGCCGGACAAGCCGAAAAAGCTGCTTGAGGCCTTCGAAAGGACAAAGGCCGCCCTCAGGAACGGCGACGTCGTCTGCATATTCCCCGAAGGCAAGATCACCCGCAACGGCGTCATGGACGAGTTCAAGGAAGGGTTCGCGAGGATGATCCCCGAGGAGCTGGATGTGCCGGTGATCCCCGTCCGGCTCGGTATGCTCTGGGGCAGCATATTCAGCTATTACTACGGCAAAATTAAGATTAGGATGCCGATGGAGTTCCCGCATCCGGCATCGGTGACCATAGGCAGACCTGTATCCAAGAATCTCACCTCATTCGAGCTCAGGCATATCATGACGGAACTCGCTGCAGATAGCGAAAGCCAGCCGCGCAGCGTCGAACGCCCCCTGCACTACCAGTTTGCGAAATACGCAAGATACCATCCGTTCCGCAGGATCCTGTACGATGCCAACGGCAGGAGCAGCACCAACTTCATGGTGGTGGTAAAGGGCGCTGTGCTGAGCCGCGAGATCCGCAGGCTTTCCGCGCCTGACAGGAAATATGTCGGCGTGCTTCTCCCAAACACCGTGGGCACCACGATAGCCACGCTCTCGGTCATGATGGCCGACAAGGTTCCGGCGATGCTGAACTATACCTCTTCGCCCAAGTCGCTGGACGAGGCAATCAGGAAAGCCAACCTCGACTGCATCCTGACAAGCCGCGTATTCATCAAGAAAGTCGGCATCGAGGAGAGGCCGGAGATGGTCTTCGCCGAGGACATCGTGAAGAAGATCCCGAAATCGCATATCTTCTTCTGGGGCGTCCTCGCCGCGATACTGCCGCACCAGGAACTGATGAACATACTCGCGCCCCAAACACACAGGAACGTCTTCGAAACTGCGGTCTTGCTCTTCTCCAGCGGCTCCACCGGCTCGCCGAAGGGCGTCATGCTCTCGCACCGCAACATCAACAGCAACGTATATTCCTTCTACCGCATCGTCGGATGGGACAGGAAGAGGGACAGCATTCTCGGTAATCTTCCGCTGTTCCATTCCTTTGGAATAATCACTGCCTTCTGGGTTCCGCTGATGACGGCCACCAAAGTCGTATATGTTCCCAATCCGCTCGATGCCGCAGCCACCGGAAAGGCCATCCAGGACAATAAGCTCACGGTCCTGCTGGCGACACCCACGTTCCTGCAGATGTATATGAGGAAGTGCATGGCCGAACAGTTCAAGTCCCTCCGCCTTGTCATCGTCGGCGCGGAGAAGCTGAGGGCGGACATCGCGAACAAGTTCAAGGAAATGACCGGTCTGACTCCGCTGGAAGGATACGGATGCACCGAGCTCTCGCCAGTGGTCTCGTTCAACATTTCAAATACGATATTGAGCCTAGGAACCGAGGCCGGCAAACAGGGCAGCGTCGGCATGCCGATGCCCGGGATATGCGTAAAGATAGTCGATCCGCAGACATGGAAGTCTCTGCCTCCTGACACCGAAGGCCTCATGCTCGTCAAAGGTCCCAACGTGATGCAGGGTTATCTTGAAGATCCGGAGAAGACCGCCGAAGCCATCAGTGACGGCTGGTACAATACCGGCGACATCGCGAAGGTCGACTGCGACGACAGGATAACCATCACCGGCAGGCTTTCCAGGTTCAGCAAGATCGGCGGCGAAATGGTACCTCATGAACTCATCGAAAACGCCATACAGGAGATCGTCGACAGCGACGAACGCACCGTCGCCGTTTCAAGCGCTCCGGACGAGGCAAAAGGTGAAAAGCTCATCGTGTTCTATACTGAAATGAAGTTCACGCCCGAGGAAATCATCAAAAAGCTCCGCGAAGCCAATCTTCCCAATCTCTGGATTCCAAAGTCTGAAAATTTCAGGAAGATTGATACTTTCCCCCTCCTCGGCAGCGGAAAACTCAATCTCGCTGAACTGAAGAAGCTGATGTGAGACATGGATGAATGGGCAGGCATCCTGGTAAGAACATATATTCCCACTTCCTGGGTTATAGATTTAAAGTATCCTTTAAAGACTTGATGATTTTTTTATGTCGGACAATCGCCTGACCTTGGAGCGGTAACCCTGGTCGCCTTTGGCGCCGCCAGAGGCGCCCGTCGGACTTAGAAATGAGTTCAGAAATGGCTGAATTTGTTCGTAGTAGCGCATGTTTGCGCGTTCTTTGAGGTTTTCAGATTCCATTAAGAACGCTCGAACACGAGCTACTACAAGCGGAAAACCTTAAGTCCGACAGGCTCCGGAGGCGGGTAAACTTGTTACCGCCTTGTTTTGCGAAATTTATTTCGCAGAATTCTTTGGACGGAATGAATTCCGTCATTAAAGGCGGAAATGAATTTCCGCACTCCAGGTGATTCATCCTAAATGGACGAATCAATATATCATCAATACAAACAGCATACTTGCAAGACAGGAGCTCATCAATGAAAAGCATTCTCAACATAGCCTGCAGGAACAGATACGGATGCGCCTACATGGCGCCTGACAAAAAACTTGACAGGAAAGAAGCGGTAATTCTCATACACGGGCTGATACGCAGTTCCTCCAGCATGGCTTCACCCGCAATTTTCCTCCGCAAAAAAGGATATTCTGTCTTTGTCTACGACTACTATTCCACCCGGCATCCGATCAGCCGTCATGCTGAAGACTTCAGTAAGGCACTTGCGAGGATACTCGATTGTGATTTCAAGAAGGTCCATCTTGTCACCCACAGCATGGGCGGGATAATTGCGAGGATCGCACTTGCGAAAACCGCGGACAGGCGGCTGGGCAGGCTGGTGATGATAGCTCCTCCCAGCCAGGGATCTGCAAAAGCCAGCAGCATATCGCGGATATGGGGCATGAAGAAGATCATAAAGCCGTTGGAGGAGCTGCGCAACGCAGATGACTCCTTCATCAGGAAAGTGCCGACACCAAAGATCGAATTCGGGATCATCGCCGGCGCCATGGACGCAAAAGTCAGCGTGGCGGAATCACATCTGAAAGGCGAAAAGGCACACCTCGTGGTGAATTCATTCCACACGTTCCTCATGAACAGGCGCGTGGTCAAGGAAGCTGTCCTGAAATTCCTGGAAGATGGAGTCTTCAGGTAGGCCTGCGCAAGCGCTCCTTTATAAATCAATTCCCATCCCAGATGTAGTGTCGTCTGCACGCCCCGTCAGCCATGATGAATATCATGGCCGGATGGCTTGTTCTCAGACGAGATTCCCATTCCAGATGTAGCGTCGTCTGTCTCAGACGAGATTCCCATTCCAGACGTAGTGTCTTCTGCACGCACCGTCAGCCATGATGAATATCATGGCCGGATGGCTGGGTCCCATACGAGATAAATTCTCATTTGTCTTCCACCATCCCCCACCCCTCTTGCCTTTCTGGTGGTATATTGTATCTTACAAGTAACAGGTCCAAGATATATGGATGTCCTAATATCTTTATATTAACCTGCAAAAGCTACCATTTATCAGGCTTATTCATATGAATTGCCGTATTTTCATATATTTTATTGTGATTTCATAATATATTTTAAGATAAGAAAATACATTTTCCGCAAAAATAGGACATCCATATAAATACTGTTGGAATCGATAATTAAATGAAAAAGTCAAACATACAAATCAATTTTAAAGATCTATGCATGTTTCACTGCTATTTGCAGAGATGGTATATAAACATGTGGATACTTTTTGTAATTGCGCCAGTCATTTCATTTCTAGCATTCGTTGGATTCGCAATTTATCTTGGAGGAATGCCAATAGTAACGATTATAGCAGTATTCATTTCAATGAGTTTATTACTTTCAGTATGGCCACTACAAATCCTATATCAAAGCTACTTAATGCAAAATTATATTAAAAAATCTGGCAATAGCAATTTTTTTTATTTAGAACTAGATGAAGAAAAAGTAACTATCACAACTGAGAGCATTAAATCAGAGATTAAATGGGATTACTTCAAAAAAGTTGTTGAGTTAAAAGAAATCTTTATTATTTGGCATAGCACAAATGAAGCAATAATTATTCCCAAAAGAGATATTGATGATATCGTTGTTTTTAAGTCCATATTGAAAGAACATCTAAAAGATAAAGTAAAGTTTACTAAAGATTCCAACTAGATTCCATTCATCCAACCCCGCATCCGCAGGGTGGATGATGCCTGAGCGTTATGATGGAAGGAAGTACAGTTAATAATGGCCAGCGGTGATTCACAAAGAGCTTGGTTTCAGGAGATGCTGGATGATCTGAAGTCCACCTGGAATAGAGACATGACATGGGAGGGGCTTGCGGACTTCTGTCGCCGCATGACTGCGAAAAGAGAGAAAATCAAAGAAGACAGGGGCATCAAACCTCCACACATGAACTGCAAGTGTTGCGGAGGACAAATGAAGCTTTCCCCTATCTCGATTAGGTCTGCCATGTTTGCGTTGCGAAAGCTCGAATTGATGGACGAAACAGAATTCAAGAAACTTGATCGGGAATGGAGCAAGTATAAAAAAGCAAATAATCTTGATGCATTCGGGAACAGATCTAAATCATAACCAAGCCGCTTCTAGTAATCTCGCTCCGCGAGATACCAGAGCATATCGTTCTGCCCAAAGGGAAAAAGGAATTATGAACATTGCAAGCGAATATATGATTGTGTGGAGAAAACCCGATGGATATGACCCGACTCGTGTCCTCAAGCGACTTCCATCGCCTATCTCAAAAGACATGCGCGAAATTTACAACTACGCCGTCAAGCCAGAGGGATTCTACATAGTTGACCGACATGTCGATTGCGCTGTTGCAGGCCATGCAATGAAGATATTCTTGGATGAGGCCCTATCACACACTAATTCCGTAAACATTAAGAAACTTTGAAGAAATTCAATGCAGAACAAAGCTGGTTCTCCTAACCCGCCAAGGCGGGTAGGAGACCATAGGCGTTAGGCAGGAGAAATATATGACTGACAAATATATCATGCTCAGTTCAGGCGCGCCATATACGGTAGAGTCTCTAGATAATATATTTACCACCACCCGATTAGGAATGATTTACAAAACATGGGAAAGACTTGAAGCATTCGACGAGCATGGCCATTATAAAATAATCATTTCGAATCAGCCTATCTTCTCCCCTCTTCAAAAGTTTCTTGCAAGCACATGCTACAATCCGATGGAAAAGACAAAGGTTAAATGGGAAAGAATTGGAGATTACAATCGGAAATATTTGATTGATACCGTTCGACGAGAACTTGAAACAGACGATGATATTATTCAGCAATGGTTTGAAGGCCCAGATGTTATGAAATTAATGGAATCGTCAAAGACATTTGAAGAGATGATGTTAGCTGTAGGGGGTATCTGCGGAAAGCACGAGTCTGATAAACAAGTCCTGGAATATGTAGAGCTTATCCTTGGAAAACAAGAAGAGGAAGCCTAATCGGCTTCAGGCAACGGCGAATCGCCGTCGCCTTAGCCTTATACGTTGGACTAAAAATAATAATATATAAATACATGAAGACAAGAGATTTAAGAGATTAGATAAATAATATATTACATGGCACAACATGCTTGAGAACGCCCATCCTCCTCCTTTTGAAGCTGATTTTGATGACAGCCATGCGCAACATGACTGCGGGGATATCTTCAGGCGGTTCGGACAGGACTACGAGCGTACGCATGACATGACAGGCGTGCAGAGGCGCGTGATGCGCGCGGTGGCCTCGTGCAGGACTTCCACACTCGGAGGGCATGTCGGGAAGTGCGGCAGCTGCGGGCATGAGTAATACCGGTGCCATTCCGCATAAGCCCATCTGGGACTCCTGTCTTTCAGATGCTGACAGAGCCGCTGGCGAGGAAGCGCCATCCGCCACCCATACCCTTTGCTTCGCGCATGCGTTCGTCAAGTTCCGGCATGGCTGATATGGTACCCTTCAGAAATTCATCTATCCGGCGTGCAAGCTCGCGGTGCCGGATCGCCTGCTGTGCGAGCCGGAGCTGGATCACCTCATATCCCTGGGGCTTGTTGCGCCTCATCCAGCCGCGACGCCACGAGGCTTCCAATTTCTCGAATGATTCCGCCAGTACAAGGGCATCTTTGCCAACCGCCATCAGCGCTGCATTGTCACGCGAATCGTATCCTGCCACAAGCCGTACGCGCAAATCAATTTTGCGCGCCAGCACTTCGGCCAGAAGCCGGGCATGGTCGAGGTCGCCGGCAGAATTCTGTCCGGCAAATCCGATAAGCTCTTTTGCGAGTTTCGCAAAACGTTGCCCGATCTCCGCCAGCGACGGCCAGTCCTTGGGAGGAAATCCTTCGTTCGAGAAAATTCCAATGATAGGGTCATCCCAGATCAGCGCAGCAGAACAGTTCTCAGTCAGTTCACATGCCTTGAGAACGGCCGCATAGTCGGCGCCGCAGACCGCTGCGAATCTCGCAACGAGTCTCTTTTCGTCAGGTTTTTTAGACGCATAAGCGCATTCCGCAGCCCAGGCCAGTCCGGCCAGCGCCGAATCGAAATCGCAGTACGCGCCATCATCACCCCACATCGTGAAAAAAACTTCCTTCAGACCTTCGCTCCGGCATGCGTCCAGGCACGCTCCAGCATTGGCTTCAGTCAGTTTGCGGTTGTACCAGAGCTGGCTCCAGGTCCACACACCGGATGCCATGACCGGCTCATATCCCATTGCGCGGTGCCGGCCGATCCAATCACGGTAAAATGCCGCGTCGTTGTGGTAGTAGTCCCAGTAGACAAGCTGCACTTCCTTTGGGATTTCCGCAACCACGTCAGGCGGAATAACGCATGCCGTGTCGTAATAGCCGTGCGATGGACTGCCCATGGCGAAATACATGTCGGACCAGATCATGGGCTTAAGTCCGCGTTCCTTGCAGAGCTTGACGACGGCGGCCAGGTGTTCATTGAAGATGTCGAATTTGCGGCGTGCGCCATGCTTGTCGAGATAAGCTCCACGTCCAAGAGCCCAGGCTTCATCCATTCCTATATGGATGCGACGGGTACGCAATGCTCCTCCAACGGCATCCAGCATTTTCCCGATAAGCTCATATGTCTTTGGTTCGCCCACCAGCGAGGTGGATTCGTAATCCTTGATAGCCTGGTACTCGCCCCAACGCAGGATCTGTTCGAGATGCGCCAGCGTCTGGATGCAGCCGACAAGTTCCATGCCGAGACCGGTGGCGTAGGTGTCCAGTTCGCGTAGTTCAGCCTGACTATACCTTCCGCGCTGATAGCCGAACCGCGGTTCGCCGGGAATCTCATATGTATCCTCGGTATACAGCATCACCTGGTTATAACCCAGCAGCGCCAGACGCCGCAGCCACTGTTTGACGTGCGCGACGTTCATTACCGCATTGCGGCTGCAGTCAAGCATGATGCCGATGGTGCTGAACGGACACGATTCCTCGATTACGGCGCCATTGATGAGCAGGTCGGACATTGCTGATCCGACAGCCCGGAGCTGCGCCGCTGTCGATCCGCCTGTAATGCAGATCTCCGAGCCGGCATTGCGAATTCCGCAAATTTTTCCCGAACCTGGCGCAAAGGTCAGATTCACCGATCCGCTTCCTGTCGCTTCATGCAACGGATACTCTTCCGCCAGAAGACGGAGGGCTGACTTGAGAGCTTGCGGGGTCTTATTTGGATTCCAGTTCAACTTCATAATCAGAGGTTCCTTTTATTTTATAATTGTGCGGTCATGCCGCAAGTTATGTATCTGCAGAGCCAATTTCAAAAGTAGTCAGAATTC
>JANYBI010000121.1 GCA_025360875.1 Lentisphaerota bacterium | reverse complement strand
TGCCAGTGGAAGTTCAGGATGATATTGTTTTCTATTGTCCCGCCCTCGCCAACCATTGTGATCGATCCGAGCGAACCGTTGACCAGAACGCAGTTGCGGACTGTGCAGTCCGGAGAAACGAGCTCGATCAGGGCGTTTCGGGAGGATTGGTCAGGAATGAGATCTCCCTCTGCATTGTACTTGTTCACATCTGATCCATCCAGTACAAACCCATCGAAGATGAAGCCGGTATGATCGTCCTGTCCCCGGATGAAAGCTCCTTCAGTCCAGGCTTTGCTGTTCTTGTCGTATCCGAGCCTCGTGGGATGCTTCCAGGGATTGCGCTCCTTGAAGTCCGCGTCATATCCGCCGAGCATCGAGATCATGCGCACATTTATCGCCCAGTAGCCGGTCTTCAGCTTGCCGGAATATTCACCCTCCGCGACATGGATGCTGTCGCCAGGCGTACACTTTTCCAGGGCCTGCCATGGATCCTTGAATGGTTTCTCGCGTGAGCCATCTCCGGAGGAACCTGCCTTCACAAACCAGTCGCGTCCGACGGGACGCGCCGCCCCAGCAGCAGCCTTAGCGCTGAAAGGAGCGATGGATTCCACGAGGAGAGTTCCTTTGAACCGTGCTTCGCAGGCAGGATCGAATTTGACGGTTCCACGGAAAATAAATTTGTCAACCGGTTCCCCCTGCCCGTTCCATGCCTGGACCGAATCCATTGTCTTCTCGGCATTGGTCCCTTTCCTGATGTAGATCAGCGGAGCCAGCCCCGGTTGCTGCCTGATATCGTAGAACTCGACTCCAGCGTATTCCTTTTCGCTTATTCCCGCAATAGGATACCATGATTTTCCAGAACCGAAGACCCCGGGTATTTCGACGCGTCTGCCATCAATCGACTGGGGGTTGTTAAGCAGAGTCTCCCATGTGGCCGCTTCATATTTCTGCTCCGCAGCACCTGCCGCGCCGCCTGCGGAAAACGCAACTTCGAGTTTTTTCGGATGAGCTCCCAGGGTTTCCGATTTGGGAATCAGCTTGAGAGCCTGCTTCAAGTCATATGCCATGGCGAAACCGGTCGGCCCTTTGCCGCCCTCGGCTTCCAGCGGTGCGCCGACGAGCTGGCGTAGCTGGTTCCAGTCGTCCATCGTCACCTTGCCGCGCTCGGCCGCTGTGCGGTTGATGAATTTCCGCATCCATTTCGGATCAAGTCCGCCGAGTGCGGGATCGGCTGCGGCATTGCCCTCAGCAGCCTTCAGCCCAAGATCATCAATGTCCCCCATGTTTGCGTTGTCAAGCGCCACATCGCGTCCATCGATAAAGAACTTGATGTTGGAAAAGCCGTTCATCCAGTAGCAGTTGTTCTTCAGCGTCACCTTGTCGAATTTTGTCCCGATGTAGATGCCATGGTTGTCGCAGTTCTGAAATACGTTATTGAGAATCTCGACCTTTGTTCCGCTGCCGACTTTGACTCCGATGCCATCCGGACCGCCATTTCCGTAGTTGGGGCTCCATGCGAAGAGGAATGTATTGCCCTTGACAGTGGTCGCCTTGGACTGGTTGCTGCCGCGCAGTTCCAGAAGGCATGTGCCGGCCATGTTCATGACTATGTTGTTTTCGAACTTGCATCCCTCTCCCTCGAGCAGGACGCCTGAATTGGAGCCATTCATTATAACACAGTTGCGCACTTCCACTCCGGGAGACGCCAGCATCACAATGGTGTCCTTCGGACAAAGCCTGAGATCAATGTCGCCATACGGCCCCTCCTGATAGGCGTTGCTGTCCTTCTGGTCGAGGATGAAGCCGTCTATGACGCAGCCGGAATGGTCCTTCTCGCCTTTGATCAATGTGCCCGAACAGCGGACTTTGGAGGATTTGTTGAAACGCAGCTCTGTCGGATTTTTCCAGGGATCGCGTTCTGCGAACTTCGCATCGTATCCACCGAGAAGTTTCAGATTGGGTACGGAAACAATCCAGTTTGCATTGTCGAGCTTTCCGTTATAGACGCCTGCCGCGACATGGATTACGTCTCCTGATTCTGCCTTCTCCAGGGCGAAGGCAGGATCCTTGAAAGGTTTTTCCTTCGAACCGTCTCCGTCACTTCCGGCGCGCACAAACCAGTCGCGGGCCAAGGCTGAATTTCCAAGAACGGCAATGGCACAGCACAGGACAAGAATCCATTTACGCATATCTACCCCCATTTGTGAAATTTTTCTCCTTAGTAACTTAAAACATAAAATTCAAATTCCTACAAGACTTCGCGATTAAACTGGCAGGAATTTGAATTCCCATCTTTAGGGAACCTTTATAAGTTCGGCATATTATTACGCATCCTATTGACAATAAAATTCCAATGTCATATAATACTTTATACCATATAGCAATTTCATGCCACTGGAAAGTATTGCGAAAGCCCGTAATGATTGACACGAAAATAAAATGCGTTTGCCCGGTAATAGTCTTATCTATCGGTCCAGTCCCATATAACAGGCTTTCTCCATGCGCCTCGGCGCAAGGTCTGCCTTACCTCAATAATCCAAAACACGGGGGTGTCTTATGCACAATTTGTCCGGGAGGCGTTTTTTCGCGTCATCATTAGCATCAATGATTTTCGCTGCGGCTTTCGCAATCACAAGTTTGATTCCGCTCAGAAGCTCCGCTTCGGACAATGTTCAGGATAGCAAAAAGATTGTCGACCAGTTTGGTAAACTACCGCTTCTATTCGAGAAAAACTCTTCGCAGGCCGATCCTTCAGTAAAATATCTTTCACGCGGCAAAGGCTACAACATATTCTTCTCTCCCGGCAGCGCACTTGTCACACTCAATTCCGGAACTGCGAACTTCGCAGTGAAGATGGATCTGGCCGGAGCCGACAAGTCAGCGGAAATCTCAGGCATCGCTCCCCAGGGCGGCAAGGTCAATTATTTCAAGGGCTCTGATTCATCGAAATGGCAGACTGATGTCGCCACCTATGGTAAGGTCGCATATAAGGACGTGTATCCAAAGACAGATCTCATCTATTACGGAACTCAGGACGGCAAACTCGAATACGATTTCGTGCTCGCACCAGGAGCCGATGTTTCAAAGATCGGATTTGACCTGAAGGAATTTGACGGCAAAATCTCCATATCTGAAAAAGGCGATCTGGCAATCGGAGATGCGAACGGCGAAATCTGCTTCCATGCACCATATTCATATCAGGTAGACAAGGACGGAAACCGTACCGAAGTTAAAAGCGAATTTGTGGTGGCTGACAGGCAGATTTCCTTCAAGGTCGGTGACTATGACAAGTCGAAAACCCTCGTGATAGATCCGTTCCTGCAATATTCGAGCTTCATCGGTGGTTCGGACGCGGATTTTTCATATGGATTTGCCCGTGACTCTTCCGGTAATACTTATATCTGCGGATATACCAAGAGCGCCAATTTCCCTGTGACATCTTCGGCTTATGACAAAACTTACTCTACCACCAAGCCTCTGACATATGATGCATTCGTACTCAAGATGAATCCTGATGGAACTAAGCTTCTCTATTCGACGTTCATAGGCGGAAGCAAAGATGAAACGTATCCTAAAATTGCTCTTGATTCCGATGGCAATGCCTATGTCGCAATCCAGACAAGCAGTGCTAAT
>JANYBI010000097.1 GCA_025360875.1 Lentisphaerota bacterium | reverse complement strand
ACTGGCGTAGCCTTGATGAGTTCCTGGAGAAGGTTTTCCGGAAGAGGCTTATTGAGGAGATTTGAAACCATCTTCGCCGATTCTTGGTTCTTCTCGAGATATGACTGGAACTCCTTGTCCCATTTTGAGGCTTCTGAGACAAGCTCCTTGCATCTCTTGGACAGGGCATCTTTCACTTCCTGGGGGATCGTGAAAGGTGGATTCTTTTCTAACCCGAGTTTCGCCTTGACGGCAGCGACTTCGTCATCTCCGAGAGGCTCGCCGTGGCAGGAATGCTTTCCGGCCTTGCCTGGAGAGCCGAACCCTATAGTGGTCTTTCCGACGATTAAAGTGGGTCTTCCATCGTTTTTCTGGGCCTCGGCAAGCGCCTTGTCGACCTTTGCCAGATCATTGGCGTTGTCAAGGTGTATCACTCTCCAACCGTATGCCTCGTAACGCATTCCTACGTTCTCGCTGAATGCCAGAGATGTCGAGCCCTCAATAGTTATTGAGTTGTCATCGTAGAAGGCAATGATATTGTCGAGCTTGAGATGTCCGGCAAGGGGAGCGGTCTCGTGTGTGGTTCCTTCCATCATGCAACCATCGCTGCAGAGTATGTATATCTTGTGTTTCAGCAGTCCGGTCTTGTCGAGACCGGTCCTGGCCGCGAAATTCTTTGCGGCCATAGCCATTCCCACTCCGGAGGCGAAACCGCTGCCAAGCGGCCCTGTAGTCACTTCTACGCCTGCGGTATGCTTATACTCAGGATGACCGGGCGTACGGCTGTCCCACTGGCGGAAGTTCTTGAGCTCCTCCATGGGCAGATCATATTCGAACATGTGCAGCAGTGAATATAATAACATTGAACCATGTCCTGCGGAGAGCACGAAGCGGTCCCTGTCGAGCCACTGGGGGTTCTTGGGATTGTGTTTCATGTATTTGTACCAGAGCATGAACGCATAGTCTGCGCAGCCCATAGGCATTCCAGGATGTCCCGATTTCGCCTTCTGGACGGCTTCGGCGGACAAAACCCTTATGGTATCTGCAGAAAGTTTTTCTAATCTGTAATCGGTCATTTTTCAAAACCCTTCTTTAAAATATGTTAAACATGCTTATCTTACACAAGTTTCCGTTAATGCAAAAACCAAGTACGATAATTTCCATTGCGTTTTTTACAAATATGGATCAGCTTATTATGGACATGGAAAAAGAGAGATTCATATCATCGTCACTGAACAAGAAGGACGTGGAACTGGACAATAATCTGCGTCCCTCCGAGTTCGGATCTTTTCCCGGGCAGGACAAGGTGAAGGAACGGCTCCATCTTTTCATTGATGCTGCCAAGAAGCGGGATGAGCCTCTGGGGCACATTCTCCTGAGCGGTCCGCCCGGGCTGGGCAAAACTACGCTGGCATACATCATATCCAACGAGAAGGGCGCTAAAATAAAGACCTCCAGCGGTCCTGTGATTGAAAAGCCCGGTGATTTGGCCGGTCTTCTCAGCTCACTTGAAAAAGGGGACATCCTTTTCATCGACGAAATCCACAGGCTGAATACGGCTGTCGAAGAATTCCTATACAGTGCGATGGAGGATTATTTCATAGACATTATGCTTGACCAGGGGCCGGGCGCCAGGGCGATAAGGCTCAATCTCCAGCAGTTCACCCTCATAGGGGCGACCACCAGATCCGGACTGCTCTCTTCGCCGCTGAGATCCAGGTTTGCGCTTTCATGCAGGCTGGATTACTACGTTCCCGAGGACCTCAAGAAGATAATACACAGGTCGGCGAAAATACTCAAAATCAAGATTGATGAGGACGGCGCCATGGAAATCGCCAGGCGGAGCCGCGGAACCCCCAGGATTTCCAACCATCTCCTATCATGGTCCAGGGATTATGCACAGGTGAGGGCGGACAACAAGATTGACAAGGCTGTAGCATCGGCCGCGCTTGAAATGTTTGATATTGACAAGGATGGTCTTGATGAAATGGACAACCGGATACTTGAGGCTCTGGTCCACAAGTTCGGCGGCAGGCCGGTAGGAATTAAGAGTCTTGCGGTCGCAGTCGGTGAGGAGGAGGGTACGATAGAGGAGGTCTATGAGCCTTTCCTGATACAGGAAGGGTACATCCAGCGAACTCCGCAGGGGAGGATAGTGACTCCCAAGACTCTCGAACGGCTTGGAATTGACAGCCTTCCGGAGATAAAACGCCGGAAATCTGCTGATGAAAAGCAGATGAAACTGTTTTAAACGGGCTTCGGCCCGTTTTTTTTTGCTTTGAAATATTTGAATTTAAAATAAAAACTAAAAAAGGAGTTTTAATAATGAAACAGTGGATTACGGACTTGCTGGCATTACAGGAAGTTGACCTGCGGATTCGCGGTCTAAGGACAAGGCTTTCCCTGATACCCGGGGAGATTGCGAAGATAGAAAAGGAATTTGAGAACGAGAAGAACAAGGTGACGCATTCGAAGGAGACGGCCCTGTCTATTGAGCTTGAGATAAAGAAGAAGGAATCGGAAATCAAGGAGCAGAACGAGCAGATCAGGAAATACCAGACGCAGTCCGCGATGATCAAGAAGAATGAAGAGTATAGGGCGATGATGAACGAGATTGAAGGCGTGAAGAAAAAGATAAGCGGCATGGAGACAGAACAGCTCGTTCTCATGGAAAAGATTGAAACTGCAAGGAATGTCTTCAAGACTGAAGAGAAGATATACAAGGACAGGCAGACGTCGATAGAAGATGAGAAGAATGAGCTTAAGGAGCTCGAAGGCAAGATAAATTCTGAGATCGAAAAGCAGAATTCAGGAAGGGAGCAGCTGATTGCAAATGTGCCTCCTGGCCTGCTTTCCATCTATACCAGGCTTCTCGGAAAGAAGGTAGGAACTCCTTTGGCTGAAGTGCATCAGGGGATCTGCGGGAACTGCCATCTCAAGCTGACTCCGCAGACAAGCAACTCAGTCAGGAAAGGGGTTCAGGTGCATTGCGACAATTGCGGGCATCTGCTGTACACGAACGAAATAGCTGAATGATAATGAATGATCCGACCAAAAGCATATACTGGTTCATGGAAGTAGCCTACGACGGCACCGGTTTTGCTGGATGGCAGGTACAGCCGGATGAGATCACGGTCCAGGAGGTTCTGGAGGAAAAACTTGGGATCATCTATGCAAACCAGCTTATCCGTACCGATTCGAGCGGGAGAACCGATGCCGGCGTACATGCTCTTGGCCAGGCTGTGACGTTTGCCGCCCCGTGCCGTCCTATCGTGCAGGACTGGAAGCTGTACAAGGCTTTGAACAGGATGCTGCCACAGACCATAAGGATCAGGGAAGTAAAGGAAGTTGAAGAGAAATTCCATGCGAGGTTTTCCGCCGTTGGCAAGGCTTATACATATGTGATCAACCGCGGTCTGCCGAATCCGTTCTCCGACAGGTGGTGCTGGAACATGGGCGACTTTTCGGATCTCTGCGAACTTCGCAAGGCTGCGGACTGTCTCGTCGGCGTACATGATTTTTCATCTTTCACCGTGGACCGTAAGGAGATCGATGATGCTGTAAGGACGATCTACCGCATAGAAATCCATGAGTTCGGTGATTTTGTCTGCATGACATTTGTCGGCGACGGTTTCCTGTATAAGATGATCAGGAGCCTGATGGGAACGCTGGCTTTTGCAGGGACAGGGAAAGTAAAGGCGGAAGAAGTGAAGGAGATCTTAGAGAGCAGAAAAAGGACTTCGGCTTATGACACCGCCCCCGCGCAGGGACTTTTCCTGATGAAAGTTTTCTATGATGAGAAATCTATGCTGGAATTTAAGCTGAAGAAGCCACCGTTCTGGAATTAGGCCTCTTCTACGGTTTGTAGCGTAAAGCTCATATTCTAGCCTCATTTTTTAGTTCTGGCAAATCAAATATCTTTAAGTGGAAATACTCATCGTCCCTGTATCCGTAGGCCTGTCTCATAAGCCATCTGATTTTATTG
>JANYBI010000089.1 GCA_025360875.1 Lentisphaerota bacterium | reverse complement strand
GCCGTCGGAACTCCGGCAAATGCCGCTGTTGCGGTCACAACCGGCCTCCTGTCAGTCCTCACCAGGGACGAACTTCAGGGCGTGGTCGCCCATGAGATCGGACATATTAAGAACCAGGACAGCCGGTTCATGACTCTTGCTGGAATCATGCTGGGCGTAATAGTCATTCTTGCGGATGTCTATACCAGAAGCATGTTATACGGTGGAATTGGCGGCCGCCGCTCGAGTTCCTCGTCCAGGGATGGCGGTGGAAACCAGCTCCAGCTCATACTTTTTGTGATTGCAATTGTTCTTGCGATACTCGCGCCAATACTGGCGAATCTGCTCTATTTCGCCTGCTCGAGAAGCCGCGAATATCTCGCTGATGCCTCGTCCGCTATTTTTACCAGGTATCCGGAAGGGCTTGCTTCAGCGCTTGAAAAAATTTCACGTTCAACAGTTCCTCTGGAGTCGGCTACCCGTGTTACAGCCCCGATGTATATCATAAATCCGCTCAGCAAGGCGTGTGGCAATGAAGTCTTCAGCCTTTTCAGCACCCATCCTCCGGCGGAGGAGAGGATAAAGATTCTCAGGACTATGGCTTCCGGGGCCGGTTTGAGCGAGTACAATAAGGCATACAGCAATCTGAAAGGCGGAAACATTGTCAGCGGAGGCGATCTCCGTTCCGCCGAAGAACTCGAACTCCGGGGAATTAAAAGGGAACAGCCAAAGTTCGACAGGCAGCAGCAGACACGTGACGCTAACGACATCCTCCTGCGCGCGAACAAATTCAGTTTCATTGACTGCTCCTGCGGACTCCGCATGAAAATACCGCCTATGTTTGCCGCTAAATCAGTCAACTGCCCGCGCTGCGGAGCACAGCACCAGTTGTAGGAATGAGTCGGAGAACCGGCGAAACGGAGTGTCGGCGTCCCGCCGGCAATTATTTCTGTCCTTTCTGTCATTCCCTAAGTCCTTGGCCTGGATAAAACAACTTCAAGAGAGTACGTTATAATAATGAATGATAAAGTTTCAATGATTCCAACAGTAGCGATAGTGGGCCGCCCGAACGTGGGCAAGTCCTCCCTTTTCAACGCCATACTCAAGCGCAGGCTGGCGATCGTGCACCAGGAGAGCGGGGTCACGCGCGACCGTGTCGCTGCTCCGGCAAAATGGAATGATAGGCATTTCCAGATCATCGACACCGGCGGACTCGGGATGTACGGTGGACAGAAGAAAAAACTCGGAATCTGGGACTCGGAAATAAAGGAGCAGGTCGATATCGCTATCGAGAGCGCTGAGATACTTCTTTTTGTTGCAGACGTAACCGCAGGTGTGACCGCACTCGACATGGATATCGCCAACAAGCTGCGCGCCAGTGGAAAAAATATTTTTGTCATTGTAAACAAGTCCGATAATTCAGATATTGACCGCGAATCTGCGAATTTCGCAAAACTAGGTTTTGACAAGATATTTCCGGTGTCATGTGTCCACAGGAGAGGAATCGACGCTCTCATGGACCAGATTGTAAAGGAGATAAACTGGGAGACCGCCGTCCCCCCCGTAGAGCCAGGCCTGAAAATCGCTGTTCTCGGGCGTCCCAATGTCGGAAAATCATCCATTGTTAACCGGCTTGTCGGACATAAGCGTGTCATGGTAAGCGATATTCCCGGAACAACAAGGGATTCGGTTGAAGTTGCCTTCGAGCTTGAATGCAAGGATGGAAAAGTGCCCGCAGTACTTGTGGATACTGCCGGACTGCGCCAGAAACGCAAGGCCGACACATCTGTCGAGATTTTCAGCATCATGCGTGCTGAGGATGCTGTCGAAAGGGCCCAGCTGATTCTTTTCGTAGTAGAGGCGAGCATCGACGGGGTGACTGCCCAGGACAAGAAGATAGCCGACATGATCTCGCAATCGGGCAAGGGCTGCATCATCCTTGCGAATAAATGGGACTTGTGCAGGAAGGCTGTGAAGAGGGAGGATGTCCTTGATGAGATCCGCTACTGCATGCACTTCATGGATTATGCGCCAGTGCTTTTCGTTTCAGCGCTGGATGGTTCCAACTTCGACAAGATAACCGCTATGATGGCGGAGGTGAGGGAGAACATGAGGATGCAGATACCGACATCCCTGATCAACAAGATACTCAACGATGCGACATCAAGGAATGCCCCTTCGGCTATCGGGACGGTCAAACACCATTTCAAGGTGTATTATGCGACCATGGTTGGAAATGAGCCGCCTAGATTTCTGCTTTTTGTCAATGATCCCGGAGTGTGCACTTCAAACTATCTTTCATACCTGAATAACTCACTTAGAAAAAGCCTGGGGCTTACGGGGTTGCCTATCAGGATCCAGCTCCGCGCAAGGGAAAAAACTATCGCGCCTAGGCGCAACACTTCTTCCAAGAAAAGGTATTGATATCAGATAATCTGTTTTTCAGATTAATATTTCAATACGAAGGTCTTGTCGGTGACTTCTATCTTTGCAAGAGCCTTCAATATCTTGTCAATATTCGCACCGGCAAGGGCAGGTTCAAACTTCTCGCGGATCTGCGCTTCGGCAAATGAGATGGGCATGTGCCCCATCTTGAATGCTGTCGGATGGAAAGTTACGGCAATTTTGTCCTTTTCCTTTGTGTCGCTGTTGACCAAGGTCCCTGACATTTCAAATGTGGTCGGGATTTTTCCGCCGAGTTTTGTTTTCAGTATGATGTGGGTGAATCCCATGGAGTCAACATGGAATATCAGCTTCTCGATATTGTAGGCGGAACCTTCGGTGGTTGTCTTTGCAACGAAAAGATCGTTGTAGAGGTAAGTCGCTTCCTGGGGGCTGAACGTATATGAGTCGTCGCCGAACCCCTGGTCTACTTTTTTGAGCATTGAGTCATATTTGGTTTTTGCCGCTTTCATGGCATCATCGCCGGACAGGGCAGCATATGCAGATGTGTCGTCAGGATAGAACATCATCAGGAGAACGCCTACAACCGCAACGAAAATTGCAAATCCTATCAGATTCCTTATAAGCCCGCCTATGCCGGTGGATGATGAACTCTTTGAATCCATTACCTTCGGGCGCATGTGTTCCACGTCGAGTTTCCCTCCGCAGTTTCTGCAGAAGATCGCTCCAAGCTGGTTGTCGTGATTGCATGTCTGGCATTTGATAAGCATATTGAAATCTCCTGTTATTTTTCTATTTTTGCCGGTTCGGTCTTGGTACTTGCCGGACTCTCGCTTTTAACCTGCGGTTTGTCCGCATCCTTTGCGTTTTTGTAGCCGTCCTTACGGTAGTCAGTGCAGTAGAATCCGCTGCCCTTGAAAATAATTCCCGCGCCGGTGCCGATTTTGCGCCGGACAGGCTTTTTCTTACAGCAGATGCAGGTCTTAAGCGGATCATCAGACATCTTCTGGAAAACTTCGAATGTCTTTCCGCAGGCTTTGCATTCGTATTCGTATGTAGGCATTTGACCAACTCCAAGGCAAATTCAAAACGCAACGCGTAAACTATCATCGGGTTTTGTTTTCTCAAGGGTGAAATCAATGGATTTATTGGAAATCATGGATAAAGGATTTTACGTCCGTTGATTCCCAGGTATTTTTTCCCGAGGCGATAGTCCGGCTGCAAGGGGACTTTGCCCCCGCCTTCAGGCAGATCCACGGCGAAAACAGGGGTGCATATGGATGAAAGACGCGGTCTCAGTTCCTCCATGATCTCCAGACCTTTGGCGACTCCAGTCCGGAAATGGGCATTTCCTTCGGCAGGATCGACATGGAAAAGGTAGTGGGGCTTTACTTGGAGCCTTGCCAGCCCCCTGAAAAGTTCCTCTAGGACGCTGGCGTCATCGTTGATCCCCTTGAGAAGCACCGTCTGGTTCAGGACTGGTATTCCAGCCTTTGTAAGCATCGAGCAGGCTTTCGCCGATTCATCGGTCAGTTCTGCAGGGTGATTGAAGTGCGTCAGGAACCATAGTCCCGGAACTTCCGATAGCATCTTCACAAGCCTGGTATCTATCCTGCACGGAAGGACGACCGGCATTCTCGAGCCTATCCTTATGACATCAATGTTTTTTAACTTGCTTAAAGAATCTATGATTTCCTTTAGCCTTGAAGTCTCAAGCATCAGGGGATCTCCTCCTGAAATCAGGACCTCCTTAATTCTTTCATGTCTTCTGATATATTTGAAGGCTTCCTGCAAATATTCATCGCTGATGTCCTGATTTGCAATGCCAGTTTTCCATTTCCGTTTCCGGAAACAGAAACGGCAGTGGACTGCACATCTGTTTGTCACGAGCAGGACAATCCGGTCCCGGTAGCGGTGTATCAGGCCTGGAACCGGCATCTGTTTTTCCTCGCAGAGCGGATCTGTGGAAAGGTTCTTATGCCTTATGAGTTCCCGTCGGTCAGGGAAACATTGCCTGTAGACAGGATCGTTCCTGAGATCATTTCCGATCAGTCCCAGATAATAGTTTGTCGCAAGGAAAGGATATGCCGCCGCAGCCGCCTTCTCCCCTTCGGAAAATTCCAGTTTTGCGAACTTCGCAAGAGTGTCCAGCGGCTTTACGCTGTTTCCGTTGATCTTTTTCTTCTTATGCATTGTTCTTGACACTGTAAACCCAGACCGCCTTTCCAGTGTCCCATGAGCGGGAAATCTTGAATCCTGTGAACTTGCGTTTCTTCGAATTCTCAGCGAACTTCGCAAGAAGACCGGAAACTTCAAGTTCTCTTTCCACGAGACCTGTCCTGTTGCAGAGCTCTTTTACGGTTCCCTTGAACTTGCCCACTGTATTCAGCTTCGTCTGGAGCTCGGAAATCAGGTTTATCACATCCTTGCTGGCGAGCTTGTAGGACTGTACGCCAGGCTGGTGGAAAGCGTTGATATGGATCAGTTCCGCATAGAATGCCACAGCCCTTTCATACAGCGCAATGATCATTCCGAGGTTGAATGCCGACACTTCGCTGATCTGCATGTCGATAACCTGTCGTCCCTTGGAGAGAAGAGCCTTTGCAAGTCCAGCTTGGAAACCGTGCAGATAGTCGCCCATCGAAATCGTATCTGTGATCGGAATGCTCATGCTGTCCCGAAGGACTTCTATGAAAGTCACGAAGAAATCATTGCGTCCGTCGTTAAGCTGCTGGATGAAGGCATGCGCATCGGTTCCACCCTTGTTGCCAAAGACGTTCAGCCCCTGGTTTACGGTGTTGCCGTCAAGATCCTTCTCCTTGCCGATGCTTTCCATCACAAGCTGCTGGAGATAGCGCGATAGCAGTACCAGGCGGTCGGAGTAGGGGACTATTACCATGTTCTTGTCCCCATGGCCGTTGCCTGCGACATACCACATCGCTGCGAGCAGGTAGGAAGGATTTTTCCTTACTTCCGGTTCGCGTGTCATTACATCCATTCTGCATGCGCCTGCGAGGAAGCTTTTGAAATCAATGCCTGCGAGTGCCGCCGGGAGGTGTCCGACAATGCTGGTCTCGCTGGTTCTTCCTCCGATAGATTCAGCCATCGGGAACACTTTTAGCCAGCTGTTCGACCTGGAATACTTGTCGAGATCGCTTCCTTCCATGGTGATGGCGCAGGCGTGTTTTGCGAAATCAATGCATTTTTCCCTGTAGAGCATTTCGAAGGCTATAGTGTTGTTCTTTGTCTCCTGTGTGCCGCCCGACTTGGAGACGCTGAGGATCAAAGTGCTTTTCAAGTCGACAGCCGCCATG
>JANYBI010000087.1 GCA_025360875.1 Lentisphaerota bacterium | reverse complement strand
TCAAAGACCAGAAAGTCGTTCTCCTTGATGCCAAATCGGATCAGAAGTTCACGGAACCGCCTCCGAGATATTCCGAATCGATGCTGATAAAAGCTCTTGAATCAAACGGGATAGGGAGACCGTCGACCTACGCGACAATCGTGAACACGATTCAGCAGCGGAACTATGTGGATAAACTGAAGGGGAAGCTGATCCCGACCGAACTCGGTTTCAAGGTAAACGACTTCCTTGTGGCAAACCTCGGGGATCTCTTCCAGATAGGATTTACGGCTGAAATGGAATTGAAACTCGACAAGATCGAGGAAGGCGAAGTCCAGTGGCAGAAGATGCTTGAGGAATTCTATGCCAGTTTCTCCATGTGGGTCGGGGAAGCAAAGACAATCGGCGCTCCCGAGAAGGAAAAGGCCGAGAAAATCCTGCACATCTTTGACACCGTGCAGAACTGGAAGGTTCCGGAGAAAAAAGGTCGCAGGACTTATGACGACAAGAAGTTTGTCGAATCCGTCAAGACACAGTTCGAGAAGAACGGCGGAATATCCGAAAGACAATGGTCTGCGCTGATAAGGCTCTCGTCGCAGTACAAGGACCAGATACCGGAATTTGATTCCATCATTTCAGGACTTGGCATATCGGCGGCTGACCCTGCCGGAACCGTGCAGGCAGAAACAGTTCCACCAGAGGAAATGGAGAAATTCAAGGAGGCGCTCAACCTTCTTGCAGAAGTCAAGACGGCAGAACCAGGCGCCGGAAGGGGGGGACGCAAATTTGACGACAGGAAATTCATCGCGTCTATAAAATCCCAGGTGGACGGTGGCAGGAATCTTTCACCGAAACAGCTCAATGCGGTAAAGAAACTCACTGTCAAATACAAGGATCAGATACCTGGCTATGAAAGTCTCTCATCGAAACTTTCACTAAATGAGAACACGTCGGCAAGCGACGGGAAGACTGGGCCTGCCTCCGATGTCAACACCGACGAGATCCAGGGTCTTCTGACGTCCCTTTCAATGGTAACAGCTTGGGAACAGCCTGTGAAAAAGGGATTCAGGACATTCAATGACAAATCATTCTATGAATCACTTGAAAAACAGTTCTCGGCGAAGAAAACTTTATCCGTAAAACAGGTTGCCGCGCTCAAGAAACTTGCTGGGAAATACGTCAAGCAGTAAAATAAAACAACAAATATTTATCGCCCTGGACGCGCTTGCGATGACATGCGCTTCTTGCACGCCATAAGAATGTTACGCCTGACGCAATAAGGTGACGGAGACCATGAAACGCATTGTGGAATTAAATTTTTTCAATAATTTTACCAATTGCAGCTTGTCACTTTGCATTTCATCGGTTATTTTTTATGCCCTGTTTTATCCGCTACTTGCCGAGGACATAAAAACAGAGTCCAGGGAAATTGGGGGCGCGAAAAAAACGGATGTGAAAAAAGAGACAATGGCCGAAGAAGCCGGTCCTTTGGCGGAACTTGAAGCAGTACGCAATGAAAATGCGATGTTGCGCAAGGAACTAGCCGATGTTCTTTTAAAATGCGATGAGATATTCAACAGCTATCGCAGGCTCCAGATGAGTGTTGCCGGCACAATGGCCAACTCACAAAAGAGGACTGCAGGCGATGGCGAATTGAAATCTCTCGAATCATTTGCAGATGTCCGTCAGGAATTGAAGGTTCTGATATCCAAGTCCCTTGAACTTTCGCAGTTCACGGAGGCGATGCTCGAAAAGAAGGAGCTGGCAGATACCGACAAGACAAGGCTGAGGCACAAGCTTGATGAGTGGAAAGCTGAGGCCGAGAGACTGAATGCGATGCTCGCTCCTCCGGAAACGAAGGAGAAGGCGGACAAATGCAGAATACTTTCTGTGAACGACAAGCTTCAGGTTGTACTGCTCGATGCAGGCACTGCAAATGGAGTCAACACGGGGCTTATATGGAAAGTTGCGCTTAGGGATGGAAAATCCGTAAAGCTTAAAGTGATTGCCGCAAGGCCGTTCATAAGCGCAGCGGCGGTGGTTGAAGGCGACTTCAGCTCACTGGCGGCCGGAATGCCGGCGGCAATGGGTGAAAGATAAGAGTTTCAAATAAATAACAGGAAAGCCACGATAGTAATGGAAATACATGCAGTAACAAAATATGCGAGAGTATCACCTCAGAAGGCAAATGATTTCGCACATCTTCTCAGAGGCAAGCCTGCAGTCGTAGCCCTAACGGAGCTCGACCTTACACGGAATAAGTCCGCAGCCCTTTTCGCCCAAACCCTCCGTTCCGCAATCGCCAACGCGGAAAACAACCTTGATCTCAAAAAAGAAAATCTTATTATCAAGACAGCCACCGTCGGTCCCGGCCCCATGTTCAGGAGATTCAGGGCCAAGGCCAGGGGAATGGCCGGAAGAATCCGCAAACGCACAAGTCATTTTACAATAGTGCTTACTGACGAAAAGAAGCAAGTTCAAGGAAAGGAAGCATAAGGTGGGTCAAAAAGTAAATCCTATAGGATTCAGAGTAACAGTAAACAAGAACTGGGATTCCCGCTGGTTTACTAAGAAAGCCAATTTCTGGAGCTGGCTTCACGAAGATCTCAAGGTAAGGGACTTCATAAAGAAAAAATACTATAGCGCAGCCGTTTCAAAGATAATGATAGAACGCTCCGCCAACAGGATCCGCATAATCATTTACACGGCCCGTCCCGGACTTCTAATCGGCCCCAGAGGTGCCGAACTTGAAAACCTCAAATCGATGGTATCAAAGTTTGTCGCATCCAGGGATATCATCATTGATGTAAAGGAAATTCGGCAGGCTGAGCTAAACGCGCAGCTTGTTGCTGAGAGCATAGGGGCCCAGCTTGAACGTCGTATCGGATTCAAAAGGGCCATGAAGAAAGCGATTCAGACAGGCATGGATCTTGGCGCACTCGGTGTCAAGATACAATGCGGCGGACGTCTTGGAGGTGCGGAACTTGCACGTACTGAACAGTACAAGGAAGGCAAAGTGCCCCTGCATACACTTCGCGCCAACATTGATTACGGGTTTGCTGAAGCGCTTACCACATCTGGTAAAATAGGAATAAAGGTCTGGATTTGCCATAAAGAGGCAGTAGAGGAGATAAACAATGCCGTTGATGCCAAAAAGAGTAAAGCACAGAAAAGTCCAGCGCGGGAGTAACGCGGGACTTGCTAGGAAGTGCAACAAGCTTGATTTCGGAGAATATGGACTCCAGTCACTTGACCGGGCGTATTTGTCCAATAATCAGATTGAGGCGGCACGTGTCGCCATCAACCGCCACCTTAACCGTCGCGGCAAAGTCTGGATTAGGATGTTCCCCGACAAGCCGATCACGAAGAAGCCGCCCGAAACTCGAATGGGTAAAGGTAAAGGTAATCCTGAAGGCTGGGTCGCGAGAGTCAAGCCGGGACGGGTTCTCTTTGAAATAAGTGGATGCGGCGAGACCCTTGCAAGGGAAGCTCTCTTCCTCGCATCAACGAAACTGACAGTGCGATGCAAGTTTCTGACGCGCGCTATCCACTAAATTATAAAAGGCGGTTAATACGTTAATGAAAGCTAAAGAAATAAAACAGATGACAAAGGATGAGCTCGACCACCAGATTGGCGAGTTTTTCAGGGAAAGGCTAAATCTCCGTGTTCAGGCGAAGACAGGCCAGTTGCAGAACAGCGCCAGGATTTCACAGATAAGGCGCGACATCGCGCGCATCAAAACTGAACTTAGAAGCCGGGAATTGAATAATACCGGTAAAAAATAAATACCTTTAAATCGAGAAGAAAACATGACTCAGGAAACTGAAAATCGCGGACAAAGGAAACAGAGAGCTGGAACAGTAGTAAGCGACGCCATGACCAAGACCATAGTTGTAGAAGTCGAGAGGCGGGTTCCACATCCTCTCTACAAGAAAGTTGTAAAATCCAGCAAGCGCTACGTTGCCCATGATGAGAAGGAAGAGGCGAAAACAGGTGATACAGTCAGAATCGTTGAAACCAGACCTCTGAGCAAGACAAAGAGGTGGCGTCTCCTTGAAATAATCGAAAAGGCCGAAAAATAATCTTTTGGAGATATTTGTCATATGATTCAGATGCAGACAAAAATGGATGTGGCTGACAATTCCGGCGCTAAGAGCCTGATGGTGATAACCGTGCTCGGCCAGAGAAAGCGCTTTGCGCGCCTCGGCGACATAGTCACCGCCACTGTCAAAGAGGCGATACCGGACGGCACCGTCAAAAAGGCGGAAGTCGTGAAGGCAGTGATTGTCAGGACTTCCTCAAAGATACGCCGTGAAGACGGTTCGTATCTCAGGTTCGACCGCAACGCAGCCGTAATAATAGACGATCAGAACAATCCCCGCGGCACACGAATTTTTGGTCCTGTAGCACGTGAGCTCCGCGACAAATACATGAAAATCATCTCACTCGCTCCGGAGGTCATATGACAAAATATCCCGTAAAGAAAAATGATATTGTATCGGTAATTTCCGGCAAATGGAAGGGTGAACAGGGAAAGATCATAGCTGTTATCAGGAAATCAGAGAGGGTTGTCCTCGAGATGATCGGACTTTCACCTGAAAAGCAGCAGGAGATCGGACGAAAGACCGTCAAGAAGACTCCGGACAACCCCAAGGGTGGTCTCATCGAGCGTGCCGTATCAGTGCACATCTCAAATGTGAAACTGAAGACAAAGGGTGAAAAAGAAACTAAAACCAAAAAAGAAGAAAAGAAGCCATAAGGTGCCACAATAATGCCGAACATGCATGAAACATACAAGAGCTTGGTCGTTCCCGCCCTTAAGAAGAAACGCGGATACACGAATGATCTGCAGGTTCCAAGACTCCGTAAGATCATAATTACTTCCGGAATCGGAACCAAGATGGAGAAAGACGCATTCACCGAGGCCAAGGAACATTTTGCAGCCATTTCCGGCCAGCAGTGCGTAGTTACAAAATCCAAGAAGGACATTGCTAACTTCAAGCTCCGCAAGGGCGTACCGGTAGGAGTGAAGGTCACCATGCGTGGCCAGAGGATGTATGACTTCCTCGACAGGCTTGTCCATAACGTTCTTCCCAGGGTCAGGGACTTCAGGGGAATTCCCAAGACAGGATTTGACGGTTCGGGGAACTACAACTTCGGCCTTAATGACATCACAGTTTTTCCTGAAGTGGACCTGGACAAGGTCAAGAGGCAGATCGGTCTCAACATAACCTTTGTGACATCAGCAAAAAACAATGAGGAAGCATTCGACCTTCTGCAACTGCTCGAAATGCCTTTCGCATCATAAATAAACGGGAGATATTGGAATAATGGCCAAAAAAAGTCAAATAGCCGAGTCGAAGAGAAAACCAAAATTCAGCACTAGGGCTTATCATCGTTGTGAACGCTGTGGAAGAAGGCGTTCGTTCATAGGTAAATTCAGACTTTGCCGGATCTGTTTCAGGGAATTGGCCACTACTGGACAGATTCCCGGCGTCACAAAGGCCAGCTGGTAAAAAGAGGGACATAGAAAATTATGAGCATGCAGGACAGTATATCAGATATGCTTACGCAGTTGAGGAATGCGGGCGCGGCCTCCATAAAGGAGATATCCATACCCAGCTCCAAGATGAAGGCGTCAATCGCGCAAGTACTCAAGGACGAAGGATATATCGCCGATTTCAGCGTCGAGGGCGATGGAGCCATAAAGAAACTCAAAATCAAGGTCAAATTCTACAACAAGAAGCCTGTGATTGACGGGATAGAGCGTGTCAGCAAGCCTTCCTGCAGAATCTACTGCGGCCACACTGAAATTCCCAAGATCCGCAACGGTCTTGGAACTGTCATACTTTCAACACCATCTGGAATTATCAGCGGAAGAAAAGCGGTCGCGCAGAAAATCGGCGGAGAGATTCTCTGCTATGTTTGGTAAACAATAAAACGTGAGGATGACTTAATGTCTCGTATAGGTAAAAAACCATTGCTGCTTCCAAAGGGAGTCAAGGCTGCCGCCGGGGCCAATGATATTACGATTGAAGGCCCCAAGGGGAAACTTTCACTGACGCTGCCTCCCATGACAAGCGTGAAGATTGATAACGACGTGCTCCAGGTGAGCAGGGCCGATGATTCACGTACTGCAAGAACCATGCATGGTCTTGCCAGAAGCCTTATTTCCGGAATGATAATCGGAGTGGCTGAAGGCTATAAGAAAGATCTTGAAATCGTCGGCGTCGGCTACAAGGCGCAGCTGACCGGACAGAAACTCACACTCAACCTCGGGTATTCCCATCCTATCGTATATGATGTCCCCCAGGGGATCAAGATAACCATTGCCGACAATACAAAGCTGAATATTTCCGGTATAGACAAGCAGCTTGTCGGCGAAGCCGCAGCAACAATCAGGCGTTTCAAGAAACCCGAGCCATATAAGGGCAAAGGTGTCAGATACGCAAATGAACATATAACAATTAAGGAAGGCAAGACTGTTGCCTAAACCATTTGGAGATCAAGAATGTCCACATATAAGACTAAAAATGAAAAGCTCAAGAGAAGGCATAAGCGCCTTCGCCAGATAGTTTCTGGAACTGCGCAGAGGCCGCGTCTGTCCCTCAGCCTCTCATCCAAGCATATGTATGCCCAGTTCATAGATGATGAATCAGGGAAGACACTTGCCGCTGTTTCGACTACTTGCGAGGAGTTCCGCAAGTTCAAACTGAAATCGAATCTTGCAGGAGCAACACAACTCGGTAAAATCGCCGCTGAGAAAGCTGTGGCAGCTGGAATCAAATCCATCGTGTTCGACCGTGGCGGATTTAAATATCATGGCAGGGTAAAAGCCCTGGCCGATGCCGCACGAAGCGGCGGCTTACAATTTTAGAGGAAACAAGAAAATATGGCTAAGAAAAACTATTCGGAAAAGTCACCGTCGGAAAATTCGTCAGGCTTTGATGAGCGGGTAATAAGCGTAAACCGCTGTTCGAAGGTTGTAAAAGGCGGCAAAAACTTCAGTTTCAGCGCCTTGGTAGTTGTCGGTGACAGGAAAGGCCGTGTAGGCTCAGGTCTCGGCAAGGCGAATGAAGTCTCTGATGCAATCCGCAAAGGCGGAGATATCGCCAAGAAAAATCTTATTAATGTTCCGATGTACGGTTCGACTATAACTCATGCCGTCGAAGCTAAGTTCGGGGCTGGCAAAGTTCTGATCAAGCCTGCTTCAAAAGGAACAGGCCTCATCGCAGGCGGCGGAATGCGTGCAGTCCTCGAACTCGCAGGAGTAAGCGATGTTCTTGCAAAATCGCTCGGTTCGGC
>JANYBI010000083.1 GCA_025360875.1 Lentisphaerota bacterium | reverse complement strand
CATGGCGGGTAAGAAAACCCGCCCTCCGTTATCTTGGAACTCCATTCTATTTCGAGACTATTAGTAATTGGCAGATTTCATGAAACTTAGGGATTTGCCAAATTATTCATCTAATTCCAGAAGCTTCTGACGTATGGGTAGCTCAGGATATTCTTGTCGCAAGTTATTAATGTCAGGTCGAAAATCCTTGCAGTTGCGACGATTATCTGGTCTGCCGGATCGTTGTGGAATTTTCCCGGGAGGGAATTTGATTCTACGGAGATTTCAGGGGTCAATGGACAAATCCTTATTCCCGGATTTGCGGTGGAGCTGACAACCCATTCCCTCAGTGGCATTGAGAGTCTGATTTTTCCAATAGAAGATTTTTTTGCTACTTCCCATGGGCTTATGGCGGAAATTACCAAGGGGGCGTTGCCTGAGTCCTTCAGCAATTGCTCCGTCTTCGGTGGGAATTCGCTTGAGCCTTCGAAAAGCCATATCCATGCGTGCGTGTCAAGCAGATACTTCAATGTGAAGCCTCCCATTCCTTGTCACCGAGAGGCTTGTCGAAATCAGGAGAGAGATAGGTCACCTTGCCTTTCAATGATCCCCAGGCAGGATTGACTTTAGTCTTGAGTGGCGGTGGTTCGACAACAGCTATGATTTTGCCATGGTTGGTGACTTCTATGGTCTTGTATTCAGTAGCCACCTCCCTCAGCACATGGGTGCACTTGGCCTTGAATTCGCTGACTGACATTTTCATGGTCTTAACTCCTGACTATTTGACCATAACATATAGTCAATATATTCCTTTTCAAGAAATATATGATGACAAAATCGTGGAAACTTGTTACTGTCTTAAGTCTGTGAAAGTCAGTGGCGAAAAGTATATTACATGTAAATTCTCTTCAAATGCACCTGGAGAAGCGTGATTTCAGCTGGGGTGACTCCATCTATCCTTGTCGCCTGCGAAAGTGTCGAAGGCATGACCTTGGTCAACTTGATCCTGGATTCGCTCCTCAATCCTAAAACAGCATCATAGTTGAAGTCCGCAGGAATTTTCCAGTTCTCAAGTTTCTGCAGGTTTTTCACTGATTTCAATTCGCGTTCGATGTATCCCTGGTAATGCGACATTATTATAAGCTGTCTCAGTATCCTCCTGTCCTCGTTCTGGGAGAGATCAAGGTCTGGCAGGGGGAAAGCGATCTTTGCCGTGACGTCGCCACCAAGGGACTTGAGATGTTCAAAGATTGGTTTTCCGTCATGTTTTTCTTTCCTGAATTTCTGTTCAATTAAAGACAGCTTCTCGGCGTATCGGCTGAACTTTGCGAATTTCGCATCCGGAAGCAGGCCCAGCTCATGCGCAATTCCGCAAAGGCGCTGGTCGGCATTGTCCTGCCTGAGCATGAGCCTGTACTCCGCCCGGCTGGTGAACAGGCGGTACGGTTCGACAATATCCTTTGTGACAAGATCGTCTATCATGACGCCGATATAGCTCGTATCCCTGCCGAACTCATAGGGAGATTTGCCATTTGCGAACCTCGCAGCGTTGAGTCCGGCAGCTAGGCCTTGCCCCGCCGCCTCCTCGTATCCGCTTGTGCCATTGATCTGTCCTGCGAGGAAAAGGTTCGGCCATTTCTTCACTGCAAGCCCGCGGTTGAGCTGGTCGGGGAAGACGAAATCATATTCTATGGCGTAGGCATAACGCGATATGACGGCATTCTCGAGCCCTGGAATCGAATGGAGCATCTGCACCTGTACGTCGGTCGGCAGGCTTGTCGAGATTCCATTGATATAATATTCCTGGGTGTATTCGCCTTCAGGTTCGAGATATAGCAGGTGTGTCTCATGATGCGGGAATCGGACGATCTTGTCTTCGAAGGAAGGACAATACCTGGTTCCAATACCGGAAATTTTTCCGCTGTACAGCGGGGATTTGTCCAGGTTCATCCTGATTATTTCCGCAGTCTTCAATGTGCTCTTCACAAGATAGCAGGGCATCTCCTTCCTGGTCGATCTGGGAAATGCCATGTCTTCGGGAAAATAGCTGAACGACTCCTCCGGCGATTCGCTCTCCTGTATGATCATGTTGGAGAAATCAATTGTCTTTGCGAGGATTCGTGGCGGGGTACCGGTCTTGAGCCGTCCGAGGCGTATCCCGAGCTGTCCTGACAAAGCTCCGGAAAGTTCTGATGAGGGCGGATCGCCGGCGCGGCCTCCTGGAAAATTCAGAAGTCCATAATGGAGTTTTCCGGAAAGGAATGTTCCGGTCGAGATGACAATGCTTCTGCATCTGAAGTTTTCCTCAAGATTAGTCCTGACGCCGCAGATGTTGCCGTCCTCCAGGATGAATCCAACTGTTTCCGCATTGTGGATTATAAGATTTGCAGCGTTTTCAAGCTCGAACTTCATGGCCTTCTGATAGCAGACCTTGTCGCACTGTGCGCGTGGTGACCAGACGGCAGGACCTTTCCCGCGGTTCAGCATCCTGAACTGGATTGTCGCGGCATCCGTGATCTTGCCCATGGCTCCGCCAAGCGCGTCAATCTCGCGGACGACCTGGCCTTTTGCGATCCCGCCGACAGCGGGATTGCAGCTCATCTGCGCGATATGATCCATATTGATGGTAAGCAGGAGGGTTCTAGCGCCCAGGCGTGCGGAAGCGAGCGCGGCCTCGCATCCGGCAT
>JANYBI010000068.1 GCA_025360875.1 Lentisphaerota bacterium | reverse complement strand
CAACAATAAAATCAGATGGCTTATGAGACAGGCCTACGGATACAGGGACGATGAGTATTTCCACTTAAAGATATTTGATTTGCCAGAACTAAAAAATGAGGCTAGAATATGAGCTTTACGCTACAAACCGTAGAAGAGGCTGAAATATCTCCGAACCCATGCTATATTGCCGAAATACACGGAGGAACTTCGTTATGAAAATTGGATTGTTTCCGGGAAGTTTTGATCCTGTGACGAACGGTCATCTGGATATCATAAATAGGGCGAAGGAGCTTTTTGACAGGCTTATTGTTGCAGTGGCGGTGAACGACTCGAAGACATCGACGGCGATGTTCACGCTAAGGGAGAGGCAGAAGCTTCTCAAGGAAGTCTGCAAGGGCATACCCAGGGTGGAGATAATCTGCTTTGATGGTCTTCTGCTCGATGCGGTTAAAAAATACAAGGCGGTATCTGTGGTGAGAGGGCTGAGGGCCATATCGGATTTCGAATACGAGTTCCAGATGGCCATGATGAACCGCGAAATCACCAGCGATTATGACACTATATTCCTCATGGCGAGCCATTCATACTCGTTCGTGAGTTCAAGGATGATAAAGGAGCTCGTGAGGTTCGGAGGGGACGTCTCGCCTTTCGTGCCCCCGGCGGTCGTCAGGGAGATGAAGAAACACAGGAACATCAGGACAAAAGTGAAATGATGACAAAGATATCTGTAAACCAGGTCGATTTCAACGGTCTATTCCTGACCGGCGATGAGCTGCTGTCCAATATGGATTTCGGCGTGCAGGACAGTCTGGTCACGCTACCTGAGAAGGTGCATTACGATCTTACCGCGACAAAGGTGAATGGCGGGGTGGTTGTTTCCGGGAGCCTGCAGATGGACCTGCTATGCCAGTGCGGAAGATGCCTCGAGAAATATAGCTATAATATCAGATGCGATGACTTCTGCCATTTCTATGAAACAGGTTCAAATTCAGAAATCGACTTGACTCCCGAGCTTAGAGAAGATATTTTAATGGCTTTCCCGCAAAATTTCATATGCAGCAGCGACTGTAAGGGGCTCTGTATTGTCTGTGGCGGGAATAAGAATATCAAAAGCTGCCGTTGCGGCGGTTTGAAAGTGGATAACAGCTGCTGGAGCGAGCTCGACAAGCTTGCGCTCGGCAGGAAGAAAAAGAAAAAATGATGCCCTGTTCCTGCGTCGGAAGGCGTATGTGCGGGTATGAAAATTTTAAGGAGAGATTCCGATGGGTGTTCCAAAACGTAAAATGTCGAAGATGAAGAGGCGCCAGAGACAGGCAGCCAACCGCCCTAAGGGCGTCCAGGCCACCAATTGCACTGTCTGTGGCGGAGCTGTAAAGCCACACAGGGTATGTCTTTCATGCGGAACCTATAAAGGCAAACAGGTAATAACCGTATCCAAATAATGAAAATCGCCGTAGATGCAATGGGCGGAGACAAAGCGCCCGAAGTGGTGATCGAGGGTACTGCTGAAGCCCTTGAGCTGTATCCTTTCATGGATATCGTTCTCGTGGGCCATCTGCAGAAGATCAGCCATCTGCTCAAACAGCATGGGATAACGAACCATCCCAGGCTGCGCCTTGTCCATGCTGAACAGATGATAGCCATGGATGAGCCGTCCATGTCGGCGGTGCGGGGCAAAAAGAATTCGTCGATGACTTTATGCGCCGAACTCGTCCAGAAAGGCGAGGCTGATGCAGTCGTCAGCGCAGGACATACGGGCGCGGCGGTTGCCGCCACCACGTTCAGGATGAAGCTCCTTCCCGGAGTTGACAGGGCGGGCATCGCGGCCATCATGCCTTCGACAAAAGGACATTTTGTATTCATTGATGCCGGAGCCAATGTCGACTGCAAGCCCATACATCTTGCCCAGTTTGCGATAATGGGCGAAACATTTTCAAAGACAATGGGCGTCCACAGGCCCAAGGTAGGCCTTCTAAGCATCGGGGAGGAAGACGTCAAGGGGAACGATCTGACCAAGGAAACCTTCAAGATGCTGTCCAACATGCCTATCAACTTCATCGGCAACGTCGAAGGCAAGCTGCTTTATG
>JANYBI010000053.1 GCA_025360875.1 Lentisphaerota bacterium | reverse complement strand
ATTTAAGCGAAGAATACTTGTCTGCCGGCAAATAGTTTTTCAGCATTGCCATATAAAGATGGTGTATTGTCTCTGCAGCTTCACCTCTGCTGATATTGACCCCTTCAATCTTATTTCGGATGTGCCTGTCATCATTTTTTTCCGCCAACTGCGCTGGAGAGCTATTAGATGAACGTCTGACTTGTCCACCCAGCTCATATTTCTCCTCCTTTGGCCAGCTGTATGTCATTTCGCAGACTTCAATATGCAATTGGCATAGTTTCCTATATACATCAAGATCCTCGACTTCTAAAAATTTTCCCCCGGCCACTGACTACCTCATATCCTTTTCGACTTTATCAATCCCGCTGTTCTTCCCAAGCATTTGTTCCGTCGCCAGACCCCTGACACCCGACACCTTTCCCCACTTTACCTGAACTCCGGATGCTCCTTTAGGAAATCGTTGACGAGCTTCCTTATGTCCTGTACGCTCAGCCACTCCGGATTGGTGTTGCTCCTGTAGGAGAATTCATCATTGCACAACTTGCCACCCTTGTCGATCAGATGCCCCTTCTTGTTCCACCACATGAAATCGGGCTGTATGACGTAATGGTCCTTGAATTCTATGCTGTGACGGGCGTCATCCTCGGGGATCATGAGTTCGTGCAGTTTTTCTCCCGGCCTTATTCCTATCTCCTTTATCTCGGCGTCCGGGGCGATCGCCTTAGCCACGTCAACTATCTTATAGCTGGGGATCTTCGGGACGAACACTTCGCCTCCATGCATTCTCTCGAAGCTGTCAAGTACGAAATCGACCCCCTGCTGCAAGGTTATCGAGAATCTCGTCATCCGCTTGTCTGTTATGGGAAGTACCCCTTCCTTTCTTTTCTTGAGGAAGAAAGGGATGACAGAGCCCCTGCTGCCGACCACGTTACCATATCTGACAACTGCAAATTTGGCGCCGATGTCGCCGCTCATCGCGTTTCCCGCCACGAACAGCTTGTCGGAACATAGCTTTGTCGCACCATAGAGGTTGACAGGATTCGCGGCCTTGTCTGTGCTAAGTGCGACAATTTTCTTCACTTTCTGCTTTATCGCGGCCCTTATGATGTTCTGTGCCCCTAGCACATTTGTCTTGACCGCTTCAAAAGGGTTGTATTCGCAGGCGGGCACCTGTTTGAGAGCTGCCGCATGTATCACATAATCAACTTCACGGAAGGCTTCCTCTAGCCGCTCCGGTTCCCGCACGTCGCCGATGAAATATCTCATGCCATCCTTGAATTCAGGGAACGTCTGAGCCATCTCAAACTGCTTGAGCTCATCCCTTGAGAACACAATAAGCTTATTGGGCTTGTAGCGTTCAAGGATGGTTTTAACTATCTTTTTGCCGAATGATCCGGTTCCTCCGGTGATCAGAATGTTTTTTCCGTTGAACATGATTTTTCCTTAAATTTAGTTTTAACTTGAAACCTGATACTGGGACTTATAACCGTGCTTCGCCCCGTCAATTATGCGGCCGCATAATTGACTTATAAAATCAATAAGCTAATTGATTTTATCCGCTGATCATCTTAATCAGAGGATTGTTGACTAACCCGTCGACCTTCTGATGGATCTTGCGCGCACGGCCGATCTGCTGCTTGAGGAACTCCTTCTCAGATGAATCCTCTGCGTCGGATATGCAGCTTTCGGCCTCCTTGAGGATATCATCGGTGGTCTGTATCTTGTTTCTCAGGAGTTCGAGGAAGCCCTTCTGCAATGTGGCTGCGAGATGGTCGGAAATCTGATAATAAGTCTTGCGATCGCCCTTGATCCATACCTGTTTGATTACGCCCAGCTTGTCCAACTGGCGGGTGGCGATGCTAACGGCGGCCTTGCTGAGGTTCAGCTCTATGCCTATATCGTCAAGGGAGGAGGCGCCTTCGTGCAGGTAGACTGCGGCCATGACCTGGCCCAAAATGCGGCTGAGGCCGAAGTCCTGGCTGATTCTGCCGGCGGCATCTATGAGATGCCGTTTCGCCTTTTCAATGCCTGTAATTGAGGTTTTCATGCTTTTATAATATTGTAAAACTTCAAAAAGTACAATATTCATCTTCAATCAAAATTCAAGCAGGACAAGTGATATTTTATAATTTCCTTATAATAAGGTTCCCTTAAGATAATACGACAATAAGCTGGAAAATAAACTTGTAAAAGGCATGTTATTCAGACCATGGTGAAACTAATTCTTTCAAATATCAGGAAAAGCTTTGCGGAAAATGAAGTCTAATCTCAATACCGGATATTTCCTGCACAGGTCGATGAGCGTAATATTGAATCGCCTGCATCCCGGTCTCCGTAACGGGCTTAGCCTAAAGTGCCTTGATTCCGATGATTCTTTGAAATATCTGCTGGAGAATCCACATCTTTCCCTATCTCGCTGGGGTGATGGCGAGTCGATGCTTGCAATTGGCGGACAGCTGCCGTTCCAGAAGAATTCCCCGGAACTTATGCGGGAATTGCTGGATGTGCTTGGAAATACCAAAAAACTTCCATTTGTAGTTGCTCTGCCCTGGCGATTTCTTGTAAAACCCCATGACGCCGGTACATGGGGCGAATGGAAGCATAGCCGATACATATGCCATCGGTTTGCAGACACG
This sequence comes from Lentisphaerota bacterium, assembly GCA_025360875.1. Classification (GTDB taxonomy): domain Bacteria; phylum Verrucomicrobiota; class Lentisphaeria; order Victivallales; family GWF2-50-93; genus GWF2-50-93. The sequence goes on along the minus strand of JANYBI010000053.1, from coordinate 6,844 downwards.
GGGAAACCATGCCTTGACGCACATATGTTCCGAAATGAGTCAAGCGGAGGTGAAAAAAGGCTTGAAGATGTAAAAGTGGAACAGCTCTGGAATACCGCGACACACCTGATAGTGGCGGCAAATTCGGAAAAGATCTTCAACAGCTTCGCTTCAAGCTATCCCGGACATGAATGCCATTATGTCGAAGTTCCCTCGAAAAATGCCTATGAGGCCCTCCTGCCGATCCAGAAGAAGATCGATGAGATCTTGTCAGTCCTCGAGCCTTCTAAAACCCGTCTTCTCCTAGCTGCCGGTCCGGCAGCCAAGATCATCGTAGCCCGCAACTGCACTCGTGTTGTCTGCTATGACCTAGGGCATTATTTCCAGCACCGCTACAATTTACGGAAAAATGACTAGAGGTTCACTCAAATTTATATCTTTCTAAGTTCTTACGTGCATTTGACTAAAAATACTTTTAAGCCTACTCTTACCAGCATGTCTTCTCCATCTGGTATATTCAAGAATAGGACACTAGTCCTCCTCCTGGGAATAATCGCCCTTGGGTTTGCCCTGCGCGCCACCAGATATGCGATTGAGCACCGGGTGGATAAGGATTCCGTGGGCTATATCGCCATGGCGGAAATGGCGGCGAAAGGAAAAGTGAACGAGGCCATTGGTTTGAACCCCCGCATGCCGCCGCTGTACATCTCCCTCATGACCCTTGGAGAATATTCCGGGTTAGGCGCTGAGACGGCAGGCGTGATAGTGTCCATGCTTGCAGGAACTTTCATTCTTATTCCGGTCTTCCTCATTGCAAGGAAGATTTTCGGAGACAAGACCGGACTGGTCTCGGCATTTCTTGTGGCCACGCATCCCTATCTGATAAGGCTTTCCACCGAAGTGATGAGGGATTCCCTTTTCATTTTTCTCACCTTTGGCGCAATCGCTTTTGCAATCCATGCCGCCGAACATCCGGGTATTTCCTGGAAATGGTATTTGGTAGGAGCCTTTGCAGGACTGGCGGCAATGACAAGGAGCGAAGGTTCTTTTTTAATTGCCGTGATTGTCCTATGGAGCCTTCTTGAGACGGCTTTCCTTGCCAAGGGAGCTCTCGCCTCTTTTCTGAAGAGGACTGCAGGACTCTTCATATGCGTCCTGGCAGGATTTCTCCTTCTGGTTGTTCCCGTACAGATAATCCTGTCGGATACTCCTTCCAGATGGAGCATCATCGACTACAGGATCCCTGATGCCATCAGGACTTTCACCAGCATGTCGAAGAAAGAAATATTGGAAAAGGAGGACCGCTGAAATGCAGGGACTTCTTTCCATCAAGCTCTGGGGAATAATCTTTGTAAGGCTGATGAACGCCATTTTCCCAACGATCCTTGTCCTTCTCGTTTTCTCATATAAGGATGTCAGGAAGGCCTGGAAGACGCCGTACTTCAGACTTTTCATGGTATTCATGGCTGTTGAAGTTCTATCTCGGGTCTTTGTATTCTTCATGGGGCTTCCATTCCAAGGCAGATATCTCTACTCGATATCGATATTCGCATGCATCCTGGCAGGAGCGGGACTTCTTGAGCTTGCACGGCTATCGGAGCCTTATTTGAAGAAGATAGGAATTTTCAGGAATGTCAGCGCTGTGGCCGTTATCCTGGTCATAGTGCTTGCCATAGACGCGGGCAAAGGACTTGCCAATAAGAACGACAAGAATTATCTGGAAATAATTACAGCCCTGGTAAAGGAAAACTGTCCACGCGGCAAGCCCATCATAATATCTGAAATAAACGATGTCAGGATAGGGTATTACGCTAAATCCGATATACTTAATCTGACTTATAAGGGCAGCAATGACAAGTACGTAGTTGTTAACAAGGGCTGGTGCATCTGGCTTCCGGACTCGAGGCCCGTCGCTTCCAAATCGCTGCCTGTAGCGCAATCTGATGACATGGGAAAGCTCCCTGTCGCCTTGTCGCATCTCGGGAACGAAAACGTTTTTCTCGTGGTGAGGCTGGGTGATCAGGATTTCAGGAGCATGTTCGGGATATCGGACAGTTCCCCTTCGGTTCTTACGCATCTGAAAACATTTAAAGACGACAGTGGAAAGCCAGTTTCCATGTATCGCCTGAACACTCAGAAGCCATGATCCCGAATACGAATAGAAATATCTTGGGTTTGAGCCGACATTTCCTGGAATTATAAAAAGGCAGTTAAAGTTGAACTGATTCCAGAAGACTATGCCCGTTTGATGACGGCGCTTGACCAGGACAATCCTACCCCGAACCCGCTTATAAGCATGAGCTTGTTGGTCTTGTCGTGGATTTCAGTTTCAAGGATTATCGGAATCGATGATGATACCGTGTTCCCGAAGTTCTTGGCGTTGAATATGACTTTCTCGTGAGGAAGCCCTATGCGCTTGGTGAGCGTGTCCACTATGAACTTACTGCCCTGATGGAAGACAAACTTGTCAATCTTGTCGAAAGAGGTGTTATTGATCTTTACGGCCTGCACTATGTCGTCAGGAAGCACTTTCGCAGTGAAATTGAATACTGCACGGCCGTTCATATGGAGCTTGCTGTCCTGGCAGATGAGGTTCCTGTAGTCCTTACCCATGGTGCCAAACGTGAATTTTCCAAAAATATATGCCGGATGGTCGGATATCAGCGTCACCGCGGCTCCATCGCCGAAAAGGAGGGAGGTGTTCTTGTCGTCGGGATCTATGATCTTGGAGTAGGGGTCGCACGTGAAGAGAAGCCCCTTCTTCATCCCGTTGGCGTTCATGAAGGACTGTACTATCGAAAGGGCGTAGACATATCCTGAGCAGCCAAGCGAGATATCAAAGCAGGCGCATTTCGTCGAGATATCCAGTTTTCCGTGGAGTATAGCCGAAGTGTGGGGGATGTTATAGTCGGGATTCTGGGTGACGACTACCAGGAGCTCGATCTCATCAGGCGAAATATCTTTTTTTATCCTGAGGTTCTGATAGGCCTTGATGCAGAGGTCGGACGTGTCCTCCTCCTTGCATTTGAGCGAGACTTCGGCGACTCCGATCTTCTCCTCGATGAACTGGTCGGTTATCGCAAACTTCTCCTTGCGGGAATAATTCGAAATTCTTCCGTGCGGGATGTATGAGCCAATTTCCTCGATGCCTAACATTAATAACTCCGGTATTCAGATTGCAAAACACTTACTATATCCTTATTAAATACATTATGCCAAGCGCGATGCTCAATTATTTTCAAATGGGGTTATGGCATGGTGTTCTTATAAGATGGCTTCAGGAATGATTCAAGCAGTTCCTCAAATCTGGCGCAGGATTTGTCAAATGAAAAATCCTGGGAAACCGAAATACCTGCCTCCCTCATGGCAAGAAAGCCTGCCGTCCCCATCTTGTAAAGGCGCTCTATCGCCTTGAAAGTAGCCTTGGAATCACCCTCTGGAACAAAAATGCAGTGGCCGGATCTTCCGGAAAAACTCCTGTAGCAGCTTATATCGCTTAAAATTGGAACAAGTCCCGATGCCATCGCCTCCACTGCGGGCAGTCCAAATCCCTCCCTGTCTGTGGAATTGGATATGTATACATCGCAGGAGCGCATGACACAATTCATCTCTTCCTGGGATAATCCGACTTTGATCTGGTAACCGGGCTTCAATGCGGTTTCAGCCGCGGATGACGTCGGAGTTATCCTGATAAAATCAATGTGCATGCCTGCCTCTTTGGCCTTTTGCACCGCTTCAATCGTGGTCTGGATCCCCTTGTAGGTGACGTCATATGAGCCGACACTTATTATTCGCATGGGATTGTCTTTGGAAAATTGCCGGCAGATCTTTTCCTTCTCGGGATGAAATATCTTCAGATCGATCCCGTTCCTGCAGAGAGGCGCAGGTCTTCCATACCTTTTCTCAAGCTCAGTCTTCAGATGGGACGAGATGCTTATGAGATAAGTCGGCAGACGGTATATTGCCTCCCATTCGCGGAGAGTCTTCTTCCATTGTATTTTCTTGCGGAAAAGGATTATCCGGTTGAGCAGCCCGCTGCCCTGGTATCGAGGAGGGATTATGTTCTCGTTGATCCTCTTTTCCATGTCTATGTTGTCGTAGCCCTGGCAGAAGTGGACTATTTTCCCCCTTCCGCTTTCATATGCGAGCTTGACGTCCTTCGGAGTCGTAGCGACTATCAGATCGCAGTCGGGAATATTGGCACTGTCGAATGCAGGAACTGTCCTGATGGGAAGATATCCCTTGAGCTCGCCTTCGTCCTTGATGACAAGGACCGACACGTCATGATTTGCCGACATCAGGTATTTAGCATAATCAAAATGCACTCTCCGTCCGCCGGAGAATTTCATGTGCTGGCTCAAAAAAACAAGCTTCATTTATAGAGGTTCCTTACAACCTAAGATCACGGAAAGGCAGAATATAAACCACGAAACACACTAATCACACACAAAACTCATAATTATTTTTAGTACGGATTAAGTAAACAACATAGTTTACTGAATACGTACCTTTCTTGCAATATCAGCGGGTTCCGCATATGGTACGGAAACTGGAAATTGAAATTCATGCCATTCAATCCTGAAAAGCCATATAATGAACTGCCTCTGCTCCCGCCCAAGGCGGAAATAGAGTCCAGGACCATCCTGAAGCAGGTCATAAAGTCCCGGGCCGCCATTGCCGAATTAAACGGTAAGGCCCTTCTGATTCCCAACCAGGACATCCTCATAAACAATATCACCCTGCAGGAGGCGAAAGACAGTTCGGAGATCGAAAACGTCTTTACGACAAGCGATAATCTTTTCAGGGCTTTCTCCGCGAGCATGAAAAATGCAGATCCCGCCACAAAGGAAGTCTTGAGCTACCGCGAAGCCCTCTGGGCTGCCCATACTGAACTTCAGGAGACCAGTAAATTTACTACTGCGCTCTTTATCAAAATAGTCCGACAGCTCAAGGAGTCAGAAACTGCGATCCGGAATGAGCCTGGGACAAAAGTGCAGAGCAGGAAGACCGGAGAGGTGGTCTACACTCCGCCGGAAGGCGAAAATATCATCCGTGAAAAGCTCAGGAACCTCGAAATATTCCTGAACGATGAAACCTTCTGCGATTTCGATCCCCTTGTCAAGATGGCCATCGCCCATTACCAGTTCGAGGCGATCCATCCGTTCTTCGACGGCAATGGCAGGACGGGAAGGATAATCAATGTCCTCTATCTTGCAAACAAGGGGCTTCTTGATCTGCCGGTGCTCTACCTGAGCAGCTATATCATCCGGAAGAAGGCTGCATACTATTTCCTCCTGAGGAACGTTACCGAGAAGAACGACTGGGAGAGCTGGGTCCTTTACATGTTGCAGGGCGTCGAGGAAACTGCGCTCCAGACCATTGACCGGATAGTCGAGATCAGGCAGCTAATGGATGTCACGTGCGAAAAGGTAAAACAGGAACTTCCTGTCATATACTCCAAGGAACTCGTTGAAATCCTCTTCGAAAAACCTTACACGAAGATAGAATCTCTTGTCAGCAAGGACATAGCCGTCCGCCAGACCGCCTCGAAATATCTCAAGGATCTCGAGGAGATAGGTGTCCTGAAATCCCAGAAATGCGGCAAGGAGAATGTCTACCTCAACACCGAGCTGGTGAAGCTGCTGTCGAAACAATAACCGTCATGACAATTATCCTTCTTGCTTTTTGCTGGCTCTTTTTTGAGTGGTGGTGCGATCTCAATTATTTGATAAGCCTGTCTTCCCTGCGAACTATTGGGAGCGACGAAGATCCATTCATATCGCCAAGCGGCGATTATGCGGCAGTATCTGCAGGGGAAGGATCAACTTCGGCTGATGTTTGGCTGTATTGCAAAGTATTCAATGGCAGATATAAAACCATGCCTTATGATATTGCCAGCATGGTTTGGCTCTGGTTTTCACGGAATAATAACGATAAAGTCCTATGTGGTGGGGATCGTCCTGATCATGCCTATGTATACTGTAAAGGTTGGGTGAAGGATGATCATCATCTGCTTGTCAGATTTAATGGCCATGACTCATGCAGCGGCTATGAAGTGCCGGAAACGTATGTAATTGTTGACATAAGTACAGGGACAGTCACCAAACCGGATTCCAGTCTTCCAAAAGTAAGTGATAATACAGGGATAGAAATATATGTGGTTTATAAAGGAAGCGATACCTGGAAAGACATTGCAGAAATGTATGCGGTCACAGAAGATGAATTGAGGAATGCGAATAAGGGTATTACGAATTTGAAAGATGGCATGGAAATCATAATTCCACCTTTATCCAAGCATAAATTACATAAAGCCGTTCAAAAGAACGCGTCAAACGATAAGACGGTTGAGAATGTCTCTTCTCCCCATATAATATAGATGAATAGGTGATTTCATATCCCGATTTCAAATTGAAAAATTTGCAATCCGCACTTATCATGTTATTTTTCAACATGTTACACTAATTTCTTGTTTCAACGTTGGGACAGCACTGATAGTATACCTATATTTCCTTTGGTTATTAATACTGTCGGAATCATCTATATGATACGCCGTATAAAAAATGAAGGTAAGCGGTTAAGTGCCACAATCTCTCAATCCCCTGATGACAGGAATTAGAAATCCGCGAGTTTGTATTACGATGCGGAGCATCCGCCGGCCTGTCGCGCCGTAAATATTCAGTAAACTACGTATCAATGTAATTCCTCCGGATAATCTTACAAGCTACCCCCCCCCAAAAAAAATCAAATGTTTTTTCAAGAGACCCATTGACGCATGGTTTCTTTGTGATATAATATGGTCAGTATGCAAGCTGACCATTAAAAGAGGAGGATGACGATGGATGGGAGAAGGAAAAGGGAAAAGATA